>NZ_OPYO01000014.1:0-100037 GCF_900275665.1 Pseudomonas sp. JV241A | reverse complement strand
GCATGAGTCACCGAGGCCAGTGCTGGGATAACGCCGTCATGGAGCGCTTCTTCGGTGCATTGAAGTCTGAGTGGATGCCAGCAGAAGGTTACGAAACCGAAGCGCAAGCACAGTTAGACATCCAGGCTTATCTGATGCGTTACAACCTTAAGCGTCTCCACAGCTACAACGGCTATGAAACCCCGGTAGCCATGGAGAAAAAGCTCAAGGTTGCGGCATGAACCTAAACCGGTGTCCAAAATCTGTTGACCAGTTCAGCTTGCCCGCGATCGGGCGCGCAGCGCTCGTAATTCAGGCAACACCTGGTGTGCTGGCTGTACCGGCCTCATCGCTGGCAAGCCAGATCCCACAGGGTCGGTGCGTACAGTTCCATTGTGGGAGCGGGCTTGCCCGCGATCGAGCGCGAAGCGCTCGTAATTCAGGCAACACCTGGTGTGCTGGCTGTACCGGCCTCATCGCTGGCAAGCCAGCTCCCACAGGGTCGGTGCGTACAGTTCCATTGTGGGAGCGGGCTTGCCCGCGATCGAGCGCGCAGCGCTCGTAATTCAGGCAACACCTGGTGTGCTGGCTGTACCGGCCTCATCGCTGGCAAGCCAGCTCCCACAGGGTCGGTGTGTACAGTTCCATTGTGGGAGCGGGCTTGCCCCGCGATCGGGCGCGAAGCGCTCGCAGTTCAGGCGTTACTGAACGTTGTTCAGCTTGACCACATCACCCGACACCCGGGTGGTGTAACCGGTCAGTACCCAGGCCCAGAACCAGTTTTCCTGGACCTGGGTGTTGATCATCGCGTCGCCGCCCTTGGCCTTGATCGCGGCATTTTGTGCACGGACAAAGCGGCTGTTCTGACGCACCGGGATCATGCCCAGTACCAACAGGCCGGTGGCGCTCGCTTCGCTGTGGCCGATCACCGTGTACTGGTCGGCGTTGTAGTGCTGGGTTTTCATCGGGGTGCCGGTGCAACCTGCCAGGGCCAGGACGAACAGGCCGGAGGCGACAACTTTGCTCAGGTTTTTCACTGCATAACTCCATGACAATTGGCCCGGGATCCATCTCTCGAGCGGCGCGTACTGTACCGGATCAGCCAGCATGACGCTCGTCTGCTGGCGCGCGGGCTACAGCTGCGCGGCGTAAAATAATGGGTTGCGACACGCCCCGGGAGAAGCAGCCATGAAAATCGTCGTGATCGGTGGTACCGGCCTGATCGGCACCCAGCTGTGCAACAACCTGCGCGCCAACGGCCACAAGGTGCTCGCCGCCTCGCCCAAGACCGGCGTCGATACCCTCACCGGCGAAGGCCTGGAGCAGGCGTTGCAGGGTACCGATGTAGTGGTGGATGTCGCCAACTCACCGTCTTTCGAAGACGCCGCGGTGCTCGCGTTTTTCCAGACTTCAGGGCGCAACCTGCTGGCCGCTGAACAGAAGGCCGGGGTTCGTCACCATATCGCCCTGTCGGTGGTCGGCACCGAGCGCATGCAGGACAGCGGATACTTCCGCGCCAAGCTGGCCCAGGAGCAACTGATCAGGGCCTCGGGCATGCCCTATACCATCCTGCGCGCCACGCAGTTCTTCGAGTTCATGGGCGCCATTGCCTATTCCGGCGCCGACGGCAACCGCGTGCGCCTCACCGCCGCCGCATTGCAGCCGGTGGCCTCATCCGACGTGGCCCTGACATTGGCCAACCTCGCCGAGCAAGCGCCGGCCAACCGTACCCTCGAAGTCGCCGGCCCCGATCGACTGCCGCTTGCCGATTTCGTGCGCAGCTACCTGCAGCACAATCAAGATGCCCGGGAAGTGATTGCCGACCCTGCAGCCACCTATTTCGGCGCGCCGATCGACGACCGTTCACTGACCCCGGATGCCGATGCCATCGTCGGCTCGCTGCACTTTCAGACCTGGCTGAAAACCACCGCCGTGCAACGCTGACCCCGTGCACAGGGACGTGACATGCGCCCCGCGAAAGCCAGGAGCGCATCGCCGGAGTTTTTACCCGCGCCACACCGGCCACAGGTCGCGGTTCAGCGCCCAGTGACCTTGCCCGGCCAGCACGCGCACACCACCGACCCAGCGCTCGGGGGCCTGTTGGTCAAGCCAGTTGGCCTGGCCCGCCAGCACCCGCTCGCCCAAAGGGGTGAGGCTCAAAGGTCGACGCGGCCATTCCAGCTCGGCCTGCGCTTCGATGAGCAGCGGCGTGGGCGAATCGATCAGCGGCCGCAGCAGGGCATGGAACATCATGTCACCCAGATAGGGCAGCGGCTCGCGCTTGCCCATCAGTTCGGCAAATACCCGGCCGAACGGCACCTGGCCGAACTCGCTGATGATCTGCAGCGCCAGGCGTTCGCTGAGCGACAGGCCATCCTCCACGCCCGGCAGTTCCTGCAACTGGCGCAACAGCGCAGCGGCGAGCAAGGGCAGGGCCAGGTCCTGGCGATGGGCCAACTGCGCCCAGGCGTGTGGCGACGGTGCGCTATAAGCAGCCCAGGCCTCGCGCGCCAGTTGCAGCATTGGCACATCCACTGCCCGGCGCTGCGGCCACAACCAGGCCAGCACATCGGGGGCCAATTGGCCGATGCCGATAAAGCGCTCGACCCCGGGCATGCGGTCGATCTCGATCAGTTCCAGGCGCTGCGGCGGGTTGTGCAAGCCGGCCAGCACGCGGATCAGGAACAGCTGGTCATAGGCATCCGCCTCGCACCAGAGCACCGCGCCGGGGCAGCCGTCGAGCCGGGCCAGGTCGGCGTATTCGTCCTCCATCTTGCGCTGCACCTCAGGATGCTCCAGGCCATAGGCCTGGCTGATGTAGTCGCAGCGCAGGGCGCGGTAAGGCGCTGCCGGCACATCACGCACCGGGCCCATGACCAGGGGGTCGCTGAGCATGTGAAAGGCGCCGGTGAACCCGGCCAGGCGCAAGCCGTGGCTGATGTCGTTGCCGCAGCGCCAATGCTGGGTAGCGGCTTCGTCATCGGCGATGAATTGCGGGTGGCGGGCGGCAAAGTCGATGGCGTCGATATGCGCCTTGAGCTTGGGCCAGCTGGCAAAGCCCAGGTCGCGGGCGATCAGCCACTGGGCATCGGCCAGGCGTGGTGAGGCAGGGCTGAGTTGTGCCAGCTGTGCGGGCGCGGCACCCGAGCGCAGGCGCTGGAGCAGCTCCTTGGCGCGCTTGCGTTGTTGTTCGAGGTTGATGCGCCCGTCATGGGACGGCGACGACAGTCGAGCGGACATACGAACTCCTTGTGCGAGCCTTGTCCGCTGTCAGGCCGGGAGTCGTAGACAAGAATGTGGGGTGTACAGCCTGGGCGCAGCCCTTTCCGCGGACGGGTGGCGTGGATGACGCCGGTTGCGACTATAGGCCCGGCGCCCGGCAAAAGACAATCGTCAGCTCCAGGCTGACGGCCAGCGCTCCTGTAGCAGATCGCTGAACACCTTCAGGCGCGGCGAATGCTGGCGTGACGGTGGATACACCAACGCCAGTTCACGACAGCGGCCGGCGAATGGCTCCAGCACCGGTATCAGGCGCCCGTCGGCCAGGGCCTGGCGGGCGACGAAATCCATCACCTGGACAATGCCGAAACCCTGCAACGCCGCATCGATCAGCGGGTCGCCGACATCGAACAGCATTTGCCCGCTGACCTGCAGATCGACCAGCCGACCGTGCTGCACGAACTGCCAGTCAACCCGGCGCCCGAGGTAGGGGTTATGCACCACCAGGCAGTTGTGCCGGGCCAGGTCTTCGAGGGTCTGCGGCACTCCGTGGCGGGCAAGGTAGGCGGGGGCGGCGACGGTCACCCAGTGCATCGGCGCCAGGGGCCGGGCCACCAGGCGCACATCGCTCAACGGGCCGATGCGCACGGCGGCGTCGAAGCCTTCTTCGGTCAGATCGACCAGGCGGTCGGTCATGGTCGCGTCCACCACCAGCTCGGGATGGCGCTGGGTCAGCTCACCCAGCAGCGGCAGGATGACGATGCGGCCAAAGGCCGACGGCAGGCTCAGGCGCAGGGTGCCGCTGGGTTCGCCGCGGCGGTCAAGCAGCAGTTGCTCGGCCTCCTCGAACCCGGCCAGCAACGGGGCGCAACGCTCGCGCAACAGCAGGCCGTCGGCGGTCAGGCTGACGCTGCGGGTGTTGCGGTGCAGCAGCTTGACCCCCAGTTGTTCCTCCAGGCGGCGAATCGCCCGCGACAGTCCGGACTGGGTCAAGCCGGTGCTGGCGGCCGCAGCGGTGAAGCTGCGCAGCTCGGCGACCTTGAGCAGCAGGGCAACGGTGTTCAGATCCATGATTAAAGTCATTACTGAAAGGACTGGCAGCGTATTTATCATGCCTGGCGCATGAATGACACTGGCGCCTTCTTGCCAAGGATGCCCGCATGTCGATTCCAATCCCGCGCCACCCCGCATTGATGCTGCTGTTGCTGGCCTGCGCCCAGCTGATCATTGCCCTGGACTACACCATCGTCTTCGTCGCCTTGCCGACCATTGGCGAACACCTGGCCATCGGCCCGCGCCAGCTCCAGTGGATCATCAGTGCTTTCGGCGTGGCCTTTGGCGGTTGCCTGCTGCTCGGCGGCCGCGCCGCAGACCTGCTGGGCCGGCGGCGTCTGTATCGGCTCGGCCAGGCCTTGTTCGCCATCGCCTCGCTGGCCGGCGGCCTCACCGACCAGGCTGAAGTGCTGGTTCTGGCGCGGGCGCTGCAAGGGCTGGCGGGCGCCTTGCTGTTCCCCGCCACCCTGGCGCTGATCAACAGCCAGTACGCCGAAGGGGCGCCGCGTACCCGCGCCCTGGCCATCTGGAGCGCCGCCTCGGCAGCAGGCCTGGCCCTCGGTGCCTTGCTCGGCGGGGTCCTCACCCAGTGGCTAGGCTGGCAGGCGGTGTTCCTGGTCAACGTGCCGCTGGCGGGGGCCTGTGCCTGGGCCGCCGGGTACTGGATTCCAGCCGATCCAGCACCGGCGCAAGGCCGCTCGTTCGACCTGGCCGGCGCCCTCACCATCACCCTGGGTGGCAGCCTGCTGGTGCTGGCGCTGATCGAAGGGCCGAGCTGGGGCTGGCAACGGCCACTGTTCTGGACAGTGCTGGCGGCTGCACTCATCTGCCTGGCGGTGTTCGTGGTGATCGAAACCCGCAGCCGCGATCCCTTGATGCCGCTGCGCCTGTTGCGCACCCCGGGCTTGCGCGCGGCCATGGGTTTGACCGCAGTGTTCATGGCCAGCTTCAGTGTGCAGTACTACTTCCTGGCCCTGTACTTCCAGCAGATCTACGGCTACAGCGTGCTTGCCAGTGGCCTGGCGTTTTTGCCGGCGACGCTGGTGTGCACCCTGGGCATTGGCATAGCCGAACAGGCGTTGGCCCGCCTGGGTTTGCGCAGCACTTTAATCATCGGCTTGCTGGCCGGTGGCGTGGGTATTCTCTGGCTTGGCTGGATGTTGCCCGGCGATGGCGCTTTCGTTCGCCTGTTGGCGCCGATTGCCTTGCTCAGCATCGGCCAGGGCATGACCTGGACCGCCATGTGGGTGTGCGCCGGGCAGGGCGTTGCAGCCGGCGAACAAGGCGTGGCTTCGGGCATGGCCTCCACCGTCCAGCAGATCGGTGGGGCATTGGGCCTGGCGCTGCTGGTGGGGCTGGCCAACCAGGGCCTCGATGGCTTGAGCGGGGCCGCCTGGCAGCAAGGGTATGCGCTGGGCCTGCAGCGGGCAGTACTGGTCAGCGGCGGGATCGCCCTGTTCGGCGTGCTGATTGCCCTGGCGCTGCCCGGCAAGCTGCGAGGCACCTCGGTAGTGGCTGAAACTACCGCTGGTTCGCCTCCCTGAACACACGGCACACTGGCGCTCCGACACTGCCTCACGGAACGAGCCGATGACCCTGCATATTCGCCCCGCCACGCCTGCCGACGCCACTGCCATCAGCGCGGTGATCATCCAGTCCTTGCAGCAAAGCAACGCCGCCGACTACTCGGCGGCGCTGATTGCCCAGGTCGAGCAGAGCTTTACTCCGGAACGGATATTGGCCTTGCTCGAGCAACGCCAGGTGCTGGTAGCGGTGCTCGACCAACAGGTGGTCGCCACCGCCAGCCTGCAAGGCAATGTGGTGCGCAGCGTGTTTGTGGTGCCAGGGTTGCAGGGCACCGGCGTTGGCCGTGCGCTGATGCAGGCGATTGAAGATCTGGCCCGGCAAACGGGGCAGGCGCTGTTGCGAGTGCCGTCATCGATTACCGCAGAGGCGTTCTATGCCCGGTTGGGCTATGCCAAGGTCCGCGAGGTGATGGAGGGGGAGGAGCGGGTCATTGTCATGGAACGCGTTTTCTAGGCTGCTGAATGTATGGCGCAATAGCGGTATTCGCAGCCGTTTGCACCCCTGGTGCAGCACTTCTGGCCCGTCAGTTTTGCCACAGCCCGATCGCCAGAGACATGAGCGTAAAAGCGCGAAGGGCAGTGCGCTCAACGACGCGCAGCGGCAATCTGCCTGAGGTTTGCACAGATACATTTGTGGGAGCTGGCTTGCCAGCGATGAGGCCAGTGCAGTCAGCACATGAAGTGTTGTCTGGATTACGATCGCTGCGCGCTCGATCGCGGGCAAGACCCGCTCCCACAGGATTGGCGCAGTACCTGTAGGAGCGGGCTTGCCCCGCGATGAGGCCATCCCGGACGGCATAGCACTTGACAGCCCACCCCCATCTCGTTTCCAATCCGCACCCTCAGATCCACCCCTCATTATTTAGGTGAAGCCAGTGCCCCACGCCAACCAACACGCCTGATGCCGACGACGGACGTTTAAGCCTGTTGGTGCCTGCCTGCGCACGCACTTTCACCTGCCCGCTGTCGTCGGTTTTCCCCCTTTTGGAGAAGACCCATGACACTCGATATCCGCGAGCTCGCGCAGCTCGACCTGTACAAGTACCCGCGCACCCCGCACCTGCAAAGTTCTCGCCTGCAAGCCGGCGATAGCGACCATGATCAGTTGCCCTACAGCCGTCTGAACGGTCAGTACCTGGTGGTCGAGGAAAAGCTCGACGGCGCCAATGCCGCGATCAGTTTTTCCGCCGCCGGCGAGCTGCTGTTGCAGTCGCGTGGCCATTACCTGGCCGGTGGCAGCCGCGAGCGTCAGTTCAGCCAGTTCAAGCAATGGGCGGCCTGTCACGAAGACTGGCTGCTCGAGCACCTGGAAGACCGCTACGTGCTGTTTGGCGAGGTGATGAGCAAGCGCCACAGCGTGTTCTACGACCAGTTGCCGCACCTGTTCTTCGAGTTCGATATCTGGGACCGCGCGGAGCAGGTGTTCCTCTCTACGGCGCGGCGCCAGCAGTTGCTCGCGGGTGGTCCGGTGCTGTCGGTGCCGGTGCTGTTCGAAGGCATCGCACCGCCACGGCTGAAGGACCTGCTGGCCCTGGTCGGCCATTCGCAGGCCAAGTCCCGGCGCTGGAAGGACGCCTTCGCCGAAGTCATCGCCCGTCAGCAACTGGACTTTGCCAAGGCCTGGAACCAGGGCGACCGCTCCGACCTGATGGAGGGCCTGTACCTGAAAATCGAAACCGCCGAGCACACCACCGGGCGGATCAAATGGGTGCGCCACGACTTCGTCCAGGCCATCCTCGAAGCTGATGAACACCACCTGCGCCAGCCGTACATCCCCAACCTGCTGGCCGCCGGTGTCGACCTGTATGCGCCCGAGCCCCAGGTCACCTGGGCCAGCCTGCAGGCCGCCGAACAAGGAGTTGAATGATATGGACATGAACACATTGCAAGGGCTGATGCCCAGCCCCGGCCGCGCGGTCGACTACCCGGCGCTGCTGGAGGCGATTCCGTCGCTGCGCGCCTTGGCGGCAACCCCCCAGGACCCGGTCTTCCACCAGGAAGGCGACGTCTGGACCCACACCATGATGGTGGTCGATGCCTTGCTCGCCGACCCGGTATACCAACGCGCCAACCCCGAGCAGCAGTTCGTGCTGTTCTACGCCGCAGTCCTGCACGACATCGCCAAGCCGTCGTGCACGGTGATCGATGAAATCACCGGCAAGATCGGCCAGCCCGGGCACTCACGCCGGGGAGCAGTGGATGCGCGAATCCTGCTGTGGCAGGCCGGTGTGCCGTTTGAGCTGCGCGAAACCATCTGCCGGATCATCAACGTGCACCAGTTGCCGTTCTTTGCCCTGGCCGGGGACAAGAGCGGGCGTTCGGCCGAGCAGATTCTCCATCGCCTGTCGTGGGAGGTGCCGGTGTGGATGCTCTGCGCAGTGGCCAGCGCCGACATGCAGGGCCGCGGCTTTGCCGGCAAGCAGGGGGTACTCGACGACATCGAAGTGTTCCGCCTGCTGGCCGAGGACGAGGGCTGCCTGGATCAACCCAAGGCCTTTGCCGACGACTACACCCGGCGCAGTTACTTTCGCGGGGCCTCGGTGCTGCCGCAGTACAGCCTGTACCGCGAAGTGCGGGGCTCGCAGGTGATCATGCTGGCGGGGCTGCCGGCCAGCGGCAAGGACACCTGGGTCAACGAGCATGCGCCCAAGCTTGCCGTGGTGTCGTTCGACGATGCCCGCCAGGAACTGGGCCTGAGCCACGGTGACAAGGGGCCGGTGGCGCAATACGCGATCGACAAGGCCAAGGCCTTGCTGCGCCGCCGCGAACCTTTCGTGTGGAACAGCACGCACCTGTCGCAGCAGATGCGCAAGAAGACCCTCGACCTGCTCTACAGCTATGACGCCGACGTGCAACTGGTGTACCTGGAACAAAGCGAGCGCGAGCTGATGCGTCGCAATGCCCGCCGGGACACCACGCTGCGCAACAAGGACATCGAACGCATGTATTTTCGCTGGGAAGTGCCGACGCCGGTGGAGGCGGATCGGGTCGAGTATCAGGTGTGAGGCAGCGGGCATCACTGCCCGCTGACGGTTCGGACTCAGGTGTTGTCCTTGATGGTCTTGCTGCTGCCGTTGCTCTTCACCGAAGCGATGCCCGCGTCGCGCGACTGCGTCGATGCGTACATCTGGCTAGTGCCGATGACCTGGTGATTGGCGGCCTTGAGGTTGAAGTGGAACTTGCCATTGCTGGCCTCTTTTTTCTCGTAGCGCTCGTCCACGCCACTGTTGGCCTGGACCGAGGCGATGCCGCTTTCGGCTGAGCCTTTGGCCTTGTACAACTCGCTGGTAAGAATGATTTCGCCATTACCCGCCTTGAGGACAAAGCGGTACTGACCGTCACTGCTGGTGTTCAACTCGAACCAACCTGCCATGGGAACTCCTTATTTCGCAGATAAGCCTGGGTAGGCTGCGGGCGTACTTGTCCGCAGTGACGACTCAGTATGGTGGGCTTTGTGCGCTTGTCCAACGGCGCTAAGATCAACGCCGCGCTGCCGCCGCTGTTGCAGGCCTTCAAGGCATACCGGTAACCCGCTTCAGGTACTGGACTCTGGCTTGCGTCTGCTTCAGCAGGCAATGGGTATGGATTGTAGCGAAGCCACTGCCGCCAACGGACTCGTACGTCTCTAACTCACAACTGGCATCACGAAAGGCAATCCAGGCGCGCTGGGCTTTTTTCAGCGCCAGGTCCTGGGTGGGTTGTCCGGGCGCCGAACCCTCCGCCTTGAAGCGTGCGACCAAGGCCTGATAGAGCTCATTCAATTGCCGATCGGATTTTTTCAACGACTGCTGCATGCATTCAAGCATCTGCGTTTCGGTGTTGGCGCCAGGGCACAGGTTGCTTGCCTGAACCGTGCTAGTCAGCGCCATGAATGCGCCGATGCAGGGGTAGATCAAACGATACATGGGGCGTCCTTGCTTTGATGTTTTACGGGTCACTGGTGTTGCGGCCATGAATCGCCAATCACCAGCCAGCAGGCCTTGGACTGCACATGCACATGTTTTTGTCGGGTGGGTTCGAAAGGTGTGTCCAGGGTGCCCAGCGCAACACTGATCCAGTCTGGATAATCGCCACTGGCATTGGCCCAGAACAAACTCGTCCCGCAGGCTGAACAAAAGCTGCGGCTGACGGTTGGCGATGACTTGAACACCCGCAATAGACGTTGCGGATCGCTGCAGCTCAAGGCCGAAGCAGGCACACTGCCATAGGTGGCAAAGGCTGCGCCATGGGCCTTGCGGCACTGGCTGCAATGGCAATGGGTGACGGCCTTGATCTGGGTGTCGATATGATAGCTGACGGCGCCGCACAGGCAGCTGCCGTGATAATCAATGGTCGTCAGCGCAGATTTGTCGTTGTTCATCCTTGGAGCCCGGTAGAATCTCGCCCGCGATCATAAACCAAGGACAGGAACACCACGATGCGTGAGCGAAAATCAGCCCGGCTTTTGGTCATCAGCCCCTCCCGAAGCGTATTGCTGTTTCGCTTCGTCCATCGCAATGGCGCGCTGGCCGGCGACGATTACTGGGCAACCCCGGGGGGCGGTGTGGAGGAGGGTGAAAGCTTCGAGCAAGCCGCGATTCGCGAGCTGCGCGAAGAAACCGGCATCCAGGTCGAGGCCGTGGGCGCGCACTTGAGCGAGCGCCGCTTCACCATGCAGTTGCCCAGCGGCGAGTGGGTCACGTCGGTTGAGCAGTACTACCTGATCCAGGCGCAGGACCAGCAACTGTGTCGCCAGGGATGGACGCCTTCGGAGGTCGAGGTAATGGCCGATCATCGCTGGTGGTCGGCCGAGGAACTGCGGCAAACCACCGACACGGTGTGGCCGGAGCGGCTGATTGAAACCCTCGAATCAGCCGGCGTGTTCAGCGCCGCGCCAGCGCATGGCTGACGCATTGCTCGTAGTAGGTCTGCTTGATGGCCGCAGGCTTGAGGCGTGACTGGCTGTTGTAGGTCTGTTCGGTGATGCCCATGGCGGTCATGCGCATCCACGGCTTGCTGAATTTACGCACTTGCAGGCGTTTGCGCGCGGCGTACAGGGTCACCCCGGAGAGCTTCGACTGCTGGGCGCCGGCGGCAATGTCCGAACCCCAACTGCACATGGAGCGGTCATTGTTGCCCAGGGCCTTGGCCTGGGCACCGAGCGGGAGTGCGACAAGAAAAAACGCTGCCAGGGTCAATCCATAAGCCCGCATAGCACCTACCTAACTCGCTGAAAAGAAAGCGAGTTTGCCTACGAAGCGGGTAGCAGGGGGCCAGCAATTTGCCTTATTTGCGCCTGAATTTCACAGCAGTTGTGTTTGTGATTTGCGGCCCAGCAACAGGCCTTCTGCGGCAACGGCGAAGGTGTTTCCCTGCAGCCAGAAGGCGTCGTGCACCTGGCTCATGAGGTAGCAGGCGCCCCGGCTGTCGACAAACAGCGCGCCATGGCCGTGGTGCACATCGCCGATGCACACCAGGGTGGTATTCAGTTTGTGTTGCATCGCCACGATGACTTTTTCGTCGTGCAGGCCGGGCTTGGGCCTGAACTCGATGTCGCCGGCGGCGCATTCTTCACCGGCGCCGCAGTGGCCGACGCACAGGCCATTGAACGCCCTGAGCAAGTCGTTGGCGGGGTGGCCTTTGGGCCCGATGTCCGCCTCTGGGGCAGTCACTTGGGCAGGCCAGCCGGCAGCCACGAACAGCGGGCGGATGGTTTCAGGTAGGTCTATGGGCATGTCTGCTCTCTGGTCGAATCCGTGCGAGAGGCTACATTAACACGGCAGTCGTCATTGATCCTTGAGGAGGGCGAGCCATGAGCAATGAGACTTTACCCGCTGCAGCCCACATCGCTGGCAAGCCAGCTCCCACAGGGTCGATGTACACAGGTTCATTGTGGGAGCTGGCTTGCCAGCGATCCAGCGCGCAGCGCTGGCAACATCAGGCTTGACCTCTACTTAGGTCGAGGTTTGATACTCGCCGCTCCCACCATTCGGAGCAGCACCATGACCGCAGCTTTCCACCTGTCCAACCCCGAAGGCCTCTACGACCCCAGTGCCAATGCCTACTCCCATGTCGCCGAGGTCGCCGCCAATGCCCGGCTGCTGTACATCGCCGGGCAGGGCGGGGAAGACCTCGAGGGCCGGCTGTCGAGCGATTTTGCCGAACAGGCGCGCCAGGCCCTGGCCAACCTGCAGATCGCCCTGGCGTCAAAAGGCGCAACCCTGGCCGATGTGTTCAAGCTGACCCTGCTGATCGTCGATCACGACGAAAGCAAGTTGCGCCTGTGGGGCGCCGAAGCCCAGCGCGCCTGGGGCGCCAACATGACCCCGACCTGCACGCTGATCCCGGTGCCGCGCCTGGCCCTGGATGGCATGCAGATCGAAATCGACGCGGTCGCCGCGCTGCCGGCCAGGTAACGCGTTTTAGCGATGGCATTGGCCCCGGCTTTTGTAAACAATAGCGCCCGCAAAACGCGCTGTTCGTTCACTTATCGAGATACCAATGCCGTCGATTTTTCCGCTGTATGAGGTCCTGTCATGAGCGACCTCACTGTCGAGCTCTTGCAAACCGGCCCCGAGCAGGCCGAGCTGATTCGCAACCTCTACCAGTTCTACGCCTACGAGTCTTCGGACTGGGAACAGGAAGACGTCGAGGTCGATGGCCGTTTCTATGTGCACGACGAGCACCTGCAACGCTACTGGCAAGAGCCGCAATGGAGCGCCAACCTGATCCTGGTCGACGGCTACATCGCCGGCTTTTTGCTGATCGAACGCAGCGAGCTGCCCGACCTCGATGCCCTGGAGCTGGCCGACCTGTTCATCCTCAAGCGCTACCGGCGCAAGGGCATCGGCAGCGCCCTGGCCAGCCAGGTGCTGGCGAGCGGGCAGAACCAGTGGCTGGTGCGCTATTACGACCAGGACGAAACCGCTCACGCCTTCTGGCGCACGGTGCTCGACAACCTGCCGCGCCCGGTGCGTTCGATCGAACTGGACGACGAGCCGGAGTTGGTTAACTTCCTGGTGACGCGGGCGTTGCACTGAGCTGGCACGAACGTTTCATGGCGAGATCAGACACAGCGAACGGCGCGCTCAGGCAAATCCGCCGTCAAGCAGCACAGGTAAGGTGACGCCAGCAGTCAATGCCATGCGTTCCGATCACAAGAGAATAAATATAATGATCAGCCTGGGCTCCAAGGATTCGAGCGGTCAGTTGGCGCAGGGTTTCAAGCCACGCCATGTCACCATGCTTTCCATCGCCGGCATCATTGGCGCCGGCCTGTTCGTCGGCTCCGGGCATGCAATTGCCGCCGCCGGGCCCGCGGCAATCCTGGCCTATGTGCTGTCGGGCCTGCTGGTGATCCTGGTGATGCGCATGCTCGGCGAGATGGCCGTGGCCAACCCCGACACCGGTTCGTTTTCGACCTACGCCGACCAGGCCATCGGGCCCTGGGCCGGTTTTACCATCGGCTGGATGTACTGGTGGTTCTGGGTGCTGGTGATCCCCATCGAAGCCCTGGCCGCCGGGCATGTGCTGAACACCTGGATGCCCATGGTCGATGCCTGGCTGTTTGCCCTGTTGTCGATCATCGCCCTGGCCGCGACCAATCTGTTCAGCGTGTCCAAGTACGGTGAGTTCGAGTTCTGGTTCGCCATGTTCAAGGTCGTGGCAATCATCGCCTTCATCTCCCTTGGCGCTGCGGTGCTGATGGGCTGGGTGCCGGAACGCGAGGTCAGCGGCCTGGGCCATTTGCTCGAAACCCATGGCGGCTTTGCGCCCAACGGCGTGTCGGCGGTGGTCGGTGCCTTCATTACCGTGATGTTCAGCTTTATCGGCACCGAGGCGGTGACCATCGCCGCCGCCGAATCCCAGAGCCCGGCGAAGAACATCGCCAGGGCCACCCGCTCGGTGATCTGGCGCATCGGCGTGTTCTACCTGCTGTCGATTGCCGTGATCATTTCCATCGTGCCCTGGAACGACCCGCAGCTGGCCTCGGTGGGCTCTTACCAGCGGGCCCTGGAACTGATGAACATTCCCCACGCCAAGCTGATGATGGATGTGGTGGTGCTGGTGGCGGTGGCCAGCTGCATGAACTCCTCGATCTACATTGCCTCGCGCATGCTGTTTTCCCTCGGCAAGCGCGGTGAGGCGCCCCGGCAGGTCAAGCTGACCTCGGCGGTCGGCGTGCCGCGCGCCGCGGTCATCGCCAGCACCGTGCTGGGCGCAGTGATCACCGTGGTCAGCTACTTTGCCCCGGCCGGCCTGTTCCAGTTCCTGCTCGCCAGCTCCGGTGCCATTGCCTTGCTGGTGTACCTGGTGATTGCCGTGTCGCAGTTGCGCATGCGCCGGATGCTGCTCAAGCAGAAGGTCGAGCTGACGTTTCGCATGTGGTTGTTCCCCTGGCTGACCTACCTGGTCATCGCCTTCATCAGCGCCGCCCTTGGGGTCATGCTGGTGACCCCGGAGCACCGCGCCGAGGTCACCACCACCATCGGCCTGGCGCTGGTGATTTCCTTCATCGGCATCATCACCACCCGCCAGCATGGCCAGCCGGCCAAGGTGCCGTCGGTGGGCTGACGCGTTTATCGCGGCGCAAGTCGAGGCGCCGCACCGCCGCTCCCACGGCTGCGTGGCGGGATATCCAGGGTTGCCAGTGGATTGGTAAGCCGCTGTGGTGTTTCGCCGGTCAACTGGCACAGCAGCTCGATCAGCGCATCGCCATCCACCGTTCCCCGGTCTCGCAGCAGTTCGGCGACCGTGCGCAACGCAGGCCAGTAGTGGCGCACTAGGTTGTGGCAGCGCATCAGTGCAATCGACTCGGCATCAAGCACTTGGCGCGGAGGGAGCAGGGCGATCAGCTCGCAGGCCCGGCGCCGGTCACCGGCACCGCTGGTGGTGAGAAAGCGATTATCCGGACCGTGCCGGTAAACCGCTTCGGCCACGGGGCCGGCGAAGCAGTTGAGCAGATCGCGTTCGATCAGCTCGATCATCGACGGCAGGTACTCGGCGATGCCCGGCGGCTCGAAGGCGGGCAGAGGCACCAGGTAGTCCGCTTCGACCAGGCCCTTGACCGGCTGCAGGTTGCCGCGCAAATCGACCATCGGCCCGATCAGCGCTTCGGCCCGGGTGCGCACCGTCACCCGCCTGATCGCCAGGCCGTTCCACCAGAAGGCCAGGGCATGGCCGGCTTCGTGGAAGGCGGTGCGACGCGGACGGCTGTGCATGATCTGAACCTCAGGGGGAGGCGGCTACACCTACGATCTGCTCCATCCCTGGGGTTGGTATAAGAGATTATGGCTATCAGCGGGTAATACTGCGTCTATTTGCTGACTACCGGGGCCGGGACTAGCCTTTATGATGCGCTGGCATGTGCCGGCCGGACCTGATGTGGAGATAACTAAAACGCTGGACTCAAAGGTAGCTCACCCATGTCTACTGAATCGAAATGCCCGTTCAGTCATGCCGCTGGCGGTGGTACGACGAACCGCGACTGGTGGCCGAACCAACTGAACCTGAAGATCCTGCACCAGCACTCGCCGCAGTCCGATCCCCAAGGCGATGGCTTCAACTATGCCGAAGCATTCAAAAGCCTGAACTTTCAAGCCCTCAAGCAAGACCTGCAAGCGCTGATGACCGATTCCCAGGACTGGTGGCCGGCGGATTTCGGCCATTACGGGCCGCTGTTCATCCGCATGGCCTGGCACAGCGCCGGCACTTACCGCACCGGTGATGGGCGGGGTGGCGCAGGTTCCGGTCAACAACGTTTCGCCCCGCTCAACAGTTGGCCCGACAACGTCAGCCTGGACAAGGCCCGGCGGCTGCTGTGGCCAATCAAGCAGAAGTATGGCCGGAGCATTTCCTGGGCCGACCTGATCGTGCTCACCGGCAACGTGGCGCTGGAATCCATGGGCTTCAAGACCTTCGGCTTTTCCGGCGGTCGCCCGGATGTCTGGGAGCCGGATGAAGACGTGTACTGGGGCTCGGAAAACAAGTGGCTGGGTGGCGATACCCGTTACGGCAAGGGCCCTCAGCCGATGCAGGAGCCTGGCGAAGGCACCCTGGTGGCCGAGCCCGAGCAGCATGGCAACGAAGAAAGCCGCACCGACCAGGGGCGCAACCTGGAAACCCCGCTGGCCGCAGTGCAAATGGGCCTGATCTACGTGAACCCGGAAGGCCCGGAAGGCAACCCCGACCCGGTCGCCGCCGCCAAGGACATCCGCGAAACCTTCGCGCGCATGGCCATGAACGATGAAGAAACCGTGGCGCTGATCGCTGGCGGCCATGCCTTCGGCAAAACCCATGGCGCCGGCCCCGCCGACAACGTCGGCCCCGAGCCTGAAGCCGCCGGCCTGGAAGAACAGGGCCTGGGCTGGCGCAACAGCTTTGGTAGCGGCAAGGGCGCCGACACCATCACCAGCGGCCTGGAAGTGACCTGGACCACCACGCCGACCCGCTGGAGCAACAATTACCTCGAAAACCTCTTCGGCTTCGAATGGGAACTGACCAAGAGCCCGGCCGGGGCCAATCAGTGGACGCCGAAAAACGGCGCCGGCGCCGGGATCATTCCCGATGCCCACGACCCGGCCAAACGCCGCAACCCGACCATGCTCACCACTGACCTGTCGCTGCGCTTCGACCCGATCTACGAGAAGATCTCCCGGCGCTTCCTGGAAAACCCCGAGCAATTGAGCGACGCCTTCGCCCGTGCCTGGTTCAAGCTGATCCACCGCGACATGGGGCCGCTGTCGCGCTATCTGGGCCCGGAAATGCCCAGCGAAGAGCTGCTCTGGCAAGACCCGATCCCGGAGGTCAATCACCCCCTGGTCGACGACAGCGACGTTACCGCACTGAAGGCCAAGCTACTGGCCTCGGGGCTGTCGGTGGCCGATCTGGTGTCTACCGCCTGGGCGGCGGCGTCGACCTTCCGCGGCTCCGACAAGCGCGGTGGCGCCAACGGTGGGCGCCTGCGCCTGGCGCCGCAGAAGTTCTGGCAAGCCAACCAGTCCGAGCAACTGGCCAAGGTGCTGAGCACCCTGGAAGGCATCCAGAACGACTTCAACGGTGCCCAGGGCGGTGGCAAGAAAATCTCCCTGGCCGACCTGATCGTGCTGGCGGGCAGTGCGGCGGTTGAACAGGCCGCGAAAAACGCCGGGGTCAACATTGCCGTGCCGTTTACCCCAGGGCGAATGGATGCCTCCCAGGAGCAGACCGACGTCGAGTCGTTCGGCTTCCTGGAGCCGGTTGCCGATGGTTTCCGTAACTACCTGAAGAACAGCTATCGGGTACCAGCCGAGGCCCTGTTGATCGACAAGGCGCAACTGCTGACCCTGAGCGCCCCGGAAATGACCGTGCTGGTGGGCGGCCTGCGGGTGCTGGGGGCCAATGGCGGGCAGAGCAAGCACGGCGTCTTCACCCAACAGCCGGGCACGCTGAGCAACGACTTCTTCGTCAACTTGCTGGACATGGGCGTGGAGTGGAAACCGGTATCGGCGGCCAACGAGGCGTTCGAAGGGCGTGACCGCAAGACCGGTGCGGTGAAGTGGACCGGCACCCGGGTTGACCTGGTGTTTGGCTCCAACTCGCAGCTGCGGGCGCTGTCGGAGTTCTATGCCAGCGCCGACGCCAAGGAGCAGTTCGTCACGGATTTCGTTGCTGCGTGGACGAAAGTGATGAACCTGGATCGGTTTGACCTCAAGTGAGTTGAGGCGGGGAGGGGCACCGCTCCCACAGGTATAGCGCCGAACCTGTGGGAGCTGGCCTTGCCAGCGATCGAGCGCGCAGCGGTCGTAATCCAGACACCACCTGATGTGCTGGCTGTACCGGCCTCATCGCTGGCAAGGCCAGCTCCCACAGCGGTCGCAATCCAGGCGACACAGGCACAAGCGTTCTAGCGCTGCGCCAGCCAGTAGTCATGCAACGCCCGCGCCGCCGGGGCAATCGCCACTACCCGCTGACGGTGCAAGGTCACGTCCAGATCCGCCGGCAGCTCGAATTCATCCTGCTCGGCCCACCCGGTAATCACCTGCAACGCCTGCGCCTGTGGCGCCGGTAGCGCAGGCCAGTTGGCGATGGCCATGCCGCGCAGGTAACCAAAGCACCATTCCTCCGCCAGCGGCAGTGGCTGGCCCAGGTGTTCAGTCTGCTCCAGACGAGGCGCAAACGCCTGTGGCGCCTCAACCAGCTGGTTCGCCAGGCTGTTCAAATGACGGGCACACAGTTCGACAAAGCGCTGGCACTCCTGCGCGCTTTGCCATTCCGGGTTCTGGCCACCCCAGATGGCCGGGAACCACTCGCTGATGTCCACCTGCACCGGGCTCGAAACCAGCGCGGTGAAATAACCGTCGAGCTCCGAGGCGTTGAGCACCGAATGGTCATCGCCGTACCTCTGCAAGGTAGCTTCGAGGAACTCGAAGTCGGCGGCGGCAAGTGGCAGGTCGTGCATGGGAATCTCCTTGGCAGGTCAGGCGCGCAGGCAAAAGGCGGGGAGGATGGCGCTTTGTGCCACTTTTATCCAGCCCCAGCTCATCGCTGGCCTCGCCCAGGGCCGCTCGCATCAGTTGGCTGCCCACCGCCAGGACCAGGCGGTGGCCGACGGTTTTAGCCTGGGCATCGTACGGTCTGCAGGTCCAACTGCCACGCCGCCGTCCACAACGCCGTTTATTCACCCATGGGCGTCAGCTGGCTCAACTGCTCGGCGCTGGGAAAACCGAGGGTGCGAAAGCGTGGTGGATAGAGCTCGCCGTCTTTAGTCAGCAGCTCGCCCAGCAGCGACTCGACCTCATACCAGGCAACCACCCGGGTGTGTGCCGAACCGTTTGCCTGAGGCTGGACCAGGATCACCCGGTCGGTTTTCGGCAACGAGGTGAACACGCCCTCGGTCCAGGCCGCTATCGAAAAGCTGCCGCCGGGGTGGTCGGCATCGCTGTAGAGCCTGTGGGTGGCGACGAAGATGTCCTCCGGATGGGCTTCGTGGATCTTGTCGAGAAACTCTTTCTGCGAGCTATAGATGCCGTGGCGCAACAGGCGCTGCAAGTCGCCGAGGCGCGCTTGCAGGTGCGCATCCTGCACCTGGAACGGGACGATCCGGCGGTCGTGATAGGTGTAGATCTGGCTGGACTGCGCACGGCCGTTCTCCAGCGCGTGGAAGCTCAGCTCGACCATCTGGCGCAAGCCTTCGTCATCTTTGTCACCAGTGACCATCAACACATCACGACTGGGCATCATGAACACCGGCTGGCCCAAAACCGGCGCGCGCTGCAGCACGTCGGGCAGCAGCACCCGGCTGGTGTCGTAGCCGTCCTTCCAGGCGCCCTGGTACAAACCGGGCAGGATCGGTTCGAAGGCATCGGGGCTGGCGTCGCGCAGGTTGTCGAGAGCGATTGCCAATGCTTGCTCAAGGGTAATGCCCCAATCCTTTGGCGGGCCCATGGTCTGGGTCGAGGTGGTGTCGGGGTGATCGACTGCCAGCAAGGTCGCGCAATCCTCCGAGAGCGGTTGCCAGGCCAGCGGGCAGGGCGAGTCCCAGCCTTCGCTTCGCACATGGTGCAGGCGGATCTCTTCGAGCATGGCCAGGTTGCGGATCACCGGCCGCAGCAGCGGGCGAACCTGCTCCAGGGTCTGTGCTGCACTGGTGTTGCGGGTGTCGATCAGGGCGCGCAGGTAACTGTTGAGCACGTCGGCTTTGCGCGATTTGTCGGCGTTCAGGTAGTCGCGGTAGGCGTTGTGCAGGTTGAAGTAGCCGCTGTCGCCGTAGTGCAGGCGAAATTCATCTGCCAGGTACTCGAGAGGCTCGCCATAACCACCTGTGCGAGCGGCCTTGATGAAGGTCCGGGCAAACTCATCCTCGGTAGGTGTGCGCTTGAAGAGCCTGTCGAAAAGTGCCCTGAACATGTGCGAAATCCTCCGTGAGCGTGAACTGTGCATGATGCTTGTTGCGTCGGGAGGGGTAAAGCTGAACATGCCGAACTCTGGTGGCTTAAACCTTACGCCATTGCAGGGTTGAATACTGGCGCAAGCAAAATGCACTTACTGGCATTTAGCTATTACTTGTGGCACGCTTGTGTTCGGTGATTACGGTCGTGCTGTTGCATTGGAATACTCCGCGTTTGAACAATGGTTCCAGATTTGCCCGTGGGTCGTGATTTGATTGTTGTTGGATGTTGGAGCCTGTGTGCGTTTAATTCCCAAGCGTTTTTTGATTCTGGCTTTTCTCGGGACGGCCATCCTTACGTTTGTCCTGAGTCGCGGTTGTGCCCAAGGTTGGTGGTTGCCGTGTTTTTCAAGTTATCTGTGTGGCGCGAATCAGTTTTTTATCGAAGAGGCGTTGGATGCGAAGGTCGCCGCGATAATACTTAATATCTGCATGTTGCCAGGGTTGGTCATTACTGCGTTGCTGTATGGCATTAACAAGCGGGACCCGAAACATTTTGCGCAGTGTCGAGCTGTATTGCGGGCTAATAAGGACTTTTCATTCGGCATGCTCTTTCCGCTGAGCAAAGCAAAAGTGTTGGGTAAGGCCACCTATGCGTTGCTTTCTCTCTTCTGGCTCTTTGAGTGGTTGTCGGCCAAGGCCGGGACGGCCGTGACAGGTGTTGTACTTGGCGTCGCATTGGACTTGCATTTCTTTGGAAGCAAGGACTACGCCTTGGTGCTCGGGTGTTTTGGTATTGCTTATGTGGTCGCTCTTCTGCCTCAGTATGTCTATTGGCGTGCTACTCGTTGAACCGTACGGTCTTCTGACGCGAAGTCACCCCGCTAGATCGCGCTTGGGCTGATTGTGCAGCCTCGCACTTGGCTCAATGCACCGCTGCCCACTGGGCCCCCGTTCCTCTGTGGGCATTTTTGGTGCTAAATAGGCCGCTCAGGTAATTCGTCCAGACCCTGCCGCGTCATGCCGTGCAATGAGAACAACTATGACAACCCATCTTGAAATTCGTGAAGTCCCTGTGCTCCAGACCCCTTGTGATGGAAGCCTTCATCCAGTCACCCATCAACAGTCGGCGGTAGCAGCATGATCGAAGTCACAGAGGTTTCCATTGCCCAGCTGCGCGCTGCGCTCGAGTCCGGCCAGACCACCGCGGTTGAACTGGTCCAGGCCTATCTGGCGCGCATCGACGCCTACGACGGCCCGAATACCGCCACCAAGCTCAACGCCGTGGTGGTGCGCAACCTCGAAGCCCTGAAAGAAGCACAAGCTAGCGACGAACGCCGCGCCAAGGGCCAGACCCTCGGCCCGCTCGACGGCATTCCTTACACCGCCAAGGACAGCTACCTGGTCAAGGGCCTGACTGCCGCCTCCGGCAGCCCGGCCTTCGCTGACCTTGTGGCCTACCGCGACGCCTTCACCGTTGAACGCCTGCGCGCTGCCGGCGCCATCTGCCTGGGCAAGACCAATATGCCGCCGATGGCCAACGGCGGCATGCAGCGCGGTGTCTATGGCCGCGCCGAAAGCCCGTACAACGCCGATTACCTGACCGCACCGTTCGCCTCCGGCTCGTCCAACGGTGCCGGTACCGCCACCGCCGCCAGCTTCGCGGCCTTCGGCCTGGCGGAAGAGACCTGGTCGAGCGGCCGCGGCCCGGCCTCGAACAACGGCCTGTGCGCCTACACGCCGTCGCGCGGGGTGATCTCGGTGCGCGGCAACTGGCCGCTGACGCCGACCATGGACGTGGTGGTGCCCTTTGCCCGGACCATGGCCGATCTGCTGGAAGTGCTCGACATCGTCGTCGCCGAAGACCCGGACAAACGCGGCGACCTGTGGCGCCTGCAGCCCTGGGTGCCAATCCCCAGCGTCGACTCGGTGCGCCCGGCGTCCTATCACGAGCTGGCGGCCGATGCCGAAGCGCTCAAGGGCAAGCGTTTCGGCGTGCCGCGCATGTACATCAACGCCGACCCTGAAGCCGGCACCAGCGAAGCCCCCGGCATCGGTGGCCCGACCGGGCAGCGGATCAACACCCGGCCATCGGTGATCGCCCTGTGGGAGCAGGCGCGCAAGGCGCTGGAAGCGGCCGGCGCCGAAGTGATCGAAGTCGACTTCCCGCTGGTGTCCAACTGCGAGGGCGACCGCCCGGGCGCGCCGACCGTGTTCAACCGCGGCCTGGTGTCCAAGGAATTCCTCCACCATGAACTATGGGACCTGACCGCCTGGGCCTTCGATGATTTCCTCCAGGCCAACGGCGACCCCAAACTCAACCGCCTGGTCGACGTCGACGGGCCGAAGATTTTCCCGCATGATCCGGGCACGCTGCCCAACCGCGAAGGCGACCTGGCCGCTGGTATGGACGAGTACGTGCGCATGGCCGAGCGCGGCATCACCCCGTGGGACCAGATCAGCACCGTGCCGGATGGCCTGCGCGGCCTGGAACAGACCCGCCGCATTGACCTTGAAGACTGGATGGATGCGCTCAAGCTCGACGTGGTGATCTTCCCGACCGTCGCCGACGTTGGCCCGGCCAACGCCGATGTCGACCCGGCGTCCGCCGACATTGCCTGGAGCAACGGCGTGTGGGTGGCCAACGGCAACCTGGCGATCCGTCACCTGGGCGTGCCGACGGTGACCGTGCCGATGGGCGTGATGGCCGATATCGGCATGCCGGTGGGCTTGACCTTTGCCGGTCGCGCCTACGACGATTCGTCGTTGCTGCGCCTGGCGGCTGCATTCGAGTCGACCGGGTCCAAGCGCCTGGTGCCACCGCGTACGCCAGCGCTGGCCAGCGGCAAGTAACAAAAAGGGGCGGGCGACCGCCCTTTTTATTTCCCCAGACACGAGATACCCATGGCTAACCAAGACATCAGCTTCATCCCCGACCCGGACGCCGACTCGATCTCCTCCGACGTTGCCGGTTTCGGTGGCATCCTGGTCTCGACCCAGATCCCCACCCGTGCCGACGGCAGCCTGGAACTGGGTGACATCACTGCCCAGAGCGAGTGCACCCTGCAGGCGCTGAAAGTCGCCCTGGAGCGCGCCGGCAGCTCCATGGACCGGGTATTGCACCTGACCATCTACCTCACCGACATGGCCGAGCGGGCTGCTTTCAACGAGGTGTACCAGCGCTTCTTCGCCAAGCCCTGGCCGGTACGCGCCGCGGTTGGCGTGGCTTCGCTGGCGGTGGAAGGCATGCGTGTGGAAGTGACGGCGATGGCGGCCAAGGCCTGAGTTGTTGCGGTGGCTGGGCTGGCCTCATCGCGGGTCAAGCCCGCTCCTACAGGTCTTGCGCCCGCCGAACCTGTGGGAGCTGGCTTGCCAGCGATTGGCCTACACAGGCCACCGGGCAGGCTACGGGTGCCGATCGGGCGTTTCGCCGCTACAATGCGCGCCTCGACCGTGACAGCCTGACTAAAAAAACATGTCCCTGCCCAAGCATCACCTGGAATTGCTCAGCCCCGCCCGCGATGTCGCCATCGCCCGCGAGGCCATCCTGCATGGCGCCGACGCCGTGTACCTCGGCGGCCCGAGCTTTGGCGCCCGCCATAACGCCTGCAACGAAGTCAGCGATATCGCCCAACTGGTGGAATTCGCCCGTCGCTACCACGCCCGGGTGTTCACCACCATCAACACCATCCTCCACGACAACGAGCTGGAGCCGGCGCGCAAGCTGATCCACGAACTGTACGATGCCGGCGTCGACGCGCTGATCGTCCAGGACCTGGGGGTGATGGAACTGGACATCCCGCCGATCGAGCTGCACGCCAGCACCCAGACCGACATCCGTACCCTGGCCCGGGCCAAGTTCCTCGACCAGGCCGGCTTTTCCCAGCTGGTGCTGGCCCGTGAGCTGAACCTGCAGGAAATCCGTGCCATCGCCGACGAAACCGAAGCGGCGATCGAGTTCTTCATCCACGGCGCGCTGTGCGTGGCCTTCTCCGGCCAGTGCAACATCTCCCACGCCCAGACCGGCCGCAGCGCCAACCGTGGCGACTGCTCCCAGGCCTGCCGTCTGCCGTACACCCTCAAGGACGAAAAGGGCGGGGTGATCGCCTACGAAAAGCACCTGCTGTCGATGAAGGACAACAACCAGAGCGCCAACATTCGCGCCCTGGTCGAAGCCGGCGTGCGCTCGTTCAAGATCGAAGGGCGCTACAAGGACATGGGCTATGTGAAGAACATCACCGCCTACTACCGCCAGCGCCTGGACGCCGTGCTCGAAGACCGCCCGGACCTGGCCCGCGCCTCCAGCGGGCGCACCGCGCACTTCTTCCTGCCCGACCCGGACAAGACCTTCCACCGCGGCAGCACCGACTACTTTGTCAGCGAGCGCAAGATCGACATCGGCGCCTTCGACTCGCCGACCTTCACCGGCCTGCCGGTGGGCGTGGTCGAGAAAGTCGGCAAGCGCGACCTGCAGGTGGTCACCCATGAGCCGCTGTCCAACGGCGACGGCCTCAATGTGCTGGTCAAGCGCGAAGTGGTGGGGTTCCGTGCCAACATCGCCGAGGCCAAAGGCGAGTTCGATGAAGACGGCGAGAAGCGCTACCGCTACCGCGTCGAACCCAACGAGATGCCCAAGGGCATGCACCAGCTGCGGCCCAACCATCCGCTGAGCCGCAACCTCGACCACAACTGGCAGCAGGCCCTGCAGAAGACTTCGGCCGAGCGCCGTATCGGCCTGGCTTGGGTCGCCAAGCTGGACGAACAGCGTCTGGCCCTGACCGCCACCAGCGAGGAGGGCATCAGTGCCAGCGTCGCCCTGGACGGCCCGTTCGGCCTGGCCAACAAGCCGGAGCAGGCGCTGGAGCAACTGCGCGACCTGCTCGGCCAGCTGGGGACCACCGAGTATCACGCCACCGCCGTTCAGCTCGATGCACCGCAGGCGTACTTCATCCCCAATTCGCAGCTCAAGGCGCTGCGCCGCGAGGTCATCGAAGCACTGACTGCAGCGCGTATCCAGGCCCACCCGCGTGGCGGCCGCAAGGCCGAGACCAACCCGCCGCCGGTGTACCCGGAGTCGCACCTGTCGTTCCTGGCCAACGTCTACAACCAGAAGGCCCGCGACTTCTATCACCGTCACGGGGTCAAGCTGATCGACGCCGCCTACGAGGCCCACGAAGAGGCGGGCGAAGTGCCGGTGATGATCACCAAGCACTGCCTGCGTTTCTCCTTCAACCTGTGCCCCAAGCAGGCCAAGGGCGTCACCGGCGTGCGCACCAAGGTGGCGCCGATGCAGCTGATTCACGGCGATGAAGTGCTGACCCTGAAGTTCGACTGCAAGCCGTGCGAGATGCACGTGATCGGCAAGATGAAAGGCCACATTCTTGGCCTGCCGCAACCGGGCAGCGTGCAGCAGGTGGTCGGGCATATCAGCCCTGAAGACCTGCTCAAGACCATCCCCCGCGCACCGCACTGAGTGAGGCATCGCGGGGCCTGTGGGAGCGGGCTTGCCCCGCGATCGTCCTAAGGTGCTG
Source organism: Pseudomonas sp. JV241A (assembly GCF_900275665.1). Taxonomy (NCBI): domain Bacteria; kingdom Pseudomonadati; phylum Pseudomonadota; class Gammaproteobacteria; order Pseudomonadales; family Pseudomonadaceae; genus Pseudomonas; species Pseudomonas sp. JV241A. The sequence continues at coordinate 74,823 of NZ_OPYO01000014.1, read as the reverse complement.
GCTGCCCTGGCAACGCCGCATGCGCCTTTAGCTCTTCCTCGATGAAGGCCGCGATCATCGCCCGATAAACCCGCTCGACCACGTCACCGGGCGCGCCAGATTCCGTGGCCAGGGCGCGCACTTTGGTGATCACCTGCTCGACCCGCGCCGGGGCGCGGACGTCGTCGCGGGTTTTCTTGAACGCCGCCGCCTGGTTGACCAGGTTGCCGCGCCGGGCGAGCAGGGCGACCAGTTCGCGGTCGATGCGATCAATGTGCTCGCGAACTTCTTCAATCGATGTGCAGCGTACGTCCATGTGAACCCCTTCCCGTTGACAGCGTGGCAGTGGCCGGCTGATTTCCAGTAGTATGCCTGAACGGACTCTGGCCCCTGAAGTGTGGGGCCGACAGCCAGGAAGGTATCGTGACTCTACAACTGCAAATCCAGCACATTTTCAGCGGCCTGGCCTTCGCCAGGCCGCTTTTCTATACCTACCCGCAAGGCCTGCGCTTCGAGCTGGCCGAAGGCGGTAGCGACATCGAACGGTTTCTGCTGGCGGTCAGCAAGGCAACCACGGTGTGCCGCGACCTGTTTGCCGGCGAGCAATCGATGGTGGTGTGCCTGCGCGTGCACTCCAACGGTAACGGTTTTGCCCATCGCGACGTGTTGCGCGACCTGCGTGCCGCCGGTATTCGCATCCCCGCCCAGCGCTCGCTGTGGAGCCAGCGGCTGGACCCGGACGACTGGTTCGAAGAGCACCAGCCCGAGTACTGGCTGCACCTCGCCTTCGAGGCGCCACTGTCGCTGCTGCAACCGGTGCTCTGGTGCGCATTGGCCGATAATCCGGGGACCATTCGCCCGAGCCCTTGCTGCGGTGTCTACCTGTTCAACCTCAACCAGCGGCTGATGGCCTTGCCCTATGACGATCGGGGCATGGATGTGGTGGGCCCCAACCACGACGTGCTCTCGCTGTTGTACCGCCAGCACCAGCCGTGGCTGCTGGACTACGACCGCGAGCGCATGGACGCGACTTTCGCCACCGTCCTGCATTGACTCACTGCAGCGACTCGATTTTCCAGCGCCAGGTGCCCAGCGGGTTGTCTTCTCGGGTACGGACGAACACGCCATAGTCGCTCAGGTAGCTGTAGCCTTCGACCCAACGGTTGCCGCGTGGGCTCTGCCAGGTGCAGGTCAACGGCTTGGCGCTGCCCTGCAGGGCCGGGTGCAAGGTGCTGGCCGGTCGCGCCTTGCCGACCTGGCAGTGGGTGGTGCGGGTAATGCTCGCGGTTTGCCCGGCATAGCTGATGGTGTAGCTCAGTTGCGCATGGGCGGGCAGGGTTTGCCAGGCGCCGGTGAATGACAGCGCGGTCAAGCTGTCGCTGGCGTCCTGTTCCTGCCCGGTCATGATGTCGATACCGCGTGCGGCCAGATCGAACAGGCCGCGAAAGCTCAGTTGCAGCTGTTGCGCTATCGTCGGGTCCACGGCCTGTAGCAACAACTGGCCGGAGCGAATGTCGTTGCTGAGGAACACCTGGCGCGGCCTGTCGACGGTAGCGTTCCCGTCGGTCAGCTTCGCCTCGTAGCGATAGTCCAGCCTGTGCAGGGGCAGGCGTGGCGCCGGCAGCTCCAGGGCGGCGATGGCCGCAAGCACTTCAGGCCTGGCCCTGGGCGGCAGGAACGGCGGCGGCAACGGCGTACGGGCTTTGAGCGGCGCAAGCTTGGCAAGCTCGGCCGGCGGTTGGCAGGCGGCGTTGAACAACTGCTGATAGTACAGCGGGGCCTGCCGGTAGAACGCGCTGAAGGGCTGCGACTTGAGCCGGGTGCTGTCTACGCGGTTGTCGTTGTCGAGGAAGAACTGGCTTTGCCGGCTGATGAGCTGGCGCTCGCAATAAAACGCCAGGTGCTCGCGGCTGTGCAGGGCCATCACCGCGTGGCCGTATTGCATCGGATAGCGGTGGCGCTGGATGCCGGTCCAGGCGTAGGTAATGCCGCCCTCATGCTGCAGGCTGTTTAGGTCGATCAGCAGCCAGTCCTGATCCGCGTCCAGGTTCAGGGCTCGCCAGTCGGGGGCCTGACGCTGGTGCATGGGCAGGTGGCCGTCGCCTGTCGGCTCGGTCTCGCCACCTGCTGGGATGAGACTGCAAGCGGCCAGCGTGAACACACCGAGGCCCGCAGCAAGCGGCTTGAGGACGAAGCGGGCGAAGGCATCCATGCGCATGAGCTCTAGGGTCAAAGCGCGGAGTGTACCGAATGCCTGCGCCAAGCTGTATGCCTGGCGCTATCCCTCGGTACGCCAGATCTGTGGCCAATGGGCGGTATCGACACTGTCGCACCAGCTCATCCGGCTGAATGCCTTGAGCTGCATCACCGCGCCGTCATAGCGCCAGGTTGCATTGGCGCCGCAGTAGCGCCCTCCCGGCTGCAACTGGGTCAGCTCGCCGCGGGCCGGGTCGAACTTGAAAAAGCCATACATCTCGCCGCCCAGTACATCATGTTTGGGGACCGAGATGTGCAGCGCGGTGGGTTGATAGGGCGCTGTTCGCAAGGCGCGGTAGTAGCTGTACATGCAGCCCTGGGTCCCACAGCCGTAACGCAGGCCTACCAGCACATGGGTCGCGTCCAGCGGCGAGACCTCGGCTTCGGCTTGCCAGTTGTCATGCTCGGGTTCGCTCCACTCAAGCCGGGTGATGGCAATGACTGCGTCAGCGATGGCTTGTTGCTCGGCGTCGCTCAAGCCTGGCGCCGGGGTGAAGGGGGCAAGCATGGGCGTCGGCGGTGCTGGCGGCAGTTGACTGTCTGGCCGCGTGCCGGGGTTTACAAAGGCGCTGGGGTGACCGATGCGTCCTTGCACTGAGTCGATAAACAGCAATGAGGCACTCAGGCCCTGCAACGATACCGGGTGCTGGCCGTTGGTAGTGTCCAAGGTCAGGGTCTGGCCGTTGCGCAGTTGGCGCAGCAACCTAACGGCGACGTCACCTTTTGCGTGATAACGCATCTGCCCCTGCGAGCCTGGCCGAAACCCTGCTGGCGCCGGGCCGCCGTCGACCAGCAGCCTGGCGCCCAGGTCGACACTGGCGTCGGTGAACAGGGTCAAGGCGGTGGCACCTTCGGCCCCGGCTTCGCGCACAAGCTCAAGGCCCGCGCCCTGGTCGACGCTACGTGAAACGGCGGTACAGCGCAGGGTGTTGTCGCAGCCCACGACCCATTCCTTGAACTGCTTGAGCACCGGCTCCGGTTCGGGCGCGGCCAGGGTCAGGGCGGGCAGGAGCATCAAGGGCAGCCAGTTCCATCTTGCGTCAACCATTGGGTTTCAATCCTGCGGGGTAAGCGAACGTGCGTTTTGGCCGCGCATCATCGCAGAAGCCTGGCCAACTTCAAGCCGTTGCCGATGAGAACTCCGAGGCTGGCGTACTATCCAACGGGTATGACACGGGAGGTAACTGCAATGAACAGCCATGACCGCGACAAGCCCGCCAACGAGACGGACAAGCCTGCTGAAGACAACGACCCTGCCAACCGGCCGATCACCCCGACCACCCATCGTACCCAGGCAGACGCCGCCGAAGAGCTCAGCCGCAAGATCGCCGAGATTGAACGCAAGGTGGCTGATGGCAATTAACTATCATCCTTGTATATAGAACGAAGGGCCGCAATGGCCCTTCGCTTACTTCAAACTCATATAATCGCTGAGTTTATTTGCACATGGTGTAACTGCCCTGATGGGCGCCGCCTTTGTACAAGTCAAAGCGGTAACCGGCGCCAGCGCCGAAGTTGTAGGAACCACCGGTCAGTGTCCAGGAGCCTGCGCTGACGGAAAATCCGCCGCTTACCTGGTCTACTTCCTGATCGTCCAGCACCCGCAGGGCGGCTGGCGTGGCGGTGGTCATGTCGATGTTTTGGGCATGGGTCATGAGATAGTTACCTCGTTGATACAGTGGGTTCGTCCTAGGTTGATCCCCCCCAGGAGAGGGCCTGGGCGCAACGTATTACTCATTTTAAAAATGAGAGGCCGATCACAGTTTTAATTACAGTTGTTCGCTGTTTCGATCCCCGGACAAGTTAGTGATGCCCCGGATCAAAGTGCAATAGTACAAGTGTGCTAGTGCCTGCGGATTAAACCGCCGTTATGCTGCTACGGACTCAGCTGAATGGTCTGTTCAGTGTTATTAACGTTATCCGCCGGGTCATGGATTGGCATGTTATTCAGGAGCGAAGCCGTGCATGCACGGCGTGACAAGGAGTTGGGCAGTGTGCTGCTGGTGGCGCCCGTGCCCCTGCGCTGGGCGGCACTTGCTGCGCTGCTGTTCAGCGTGTTGTTGATTGTGTTTCTGGCCTGCGCCACCTATACCCGCCGCGCCACCGTGACCGGCGTGCTGGTGCCCCAGGGTGGCCTGATCAAGGTATTTGCGCCACAGCCGGGAGTTGTCCAAGACCTTGCCGCAGCCGAGGGGCAGACCGTTGCCGCGGGCGCTACGCTGATGGCGCTGGGCAGTGACCTGTACGCCGAGGCCGGTGGTGCGCACGTCGCCATCAGCCGCTTGATCAAGCGCCGTAACGACAGCCTGACAGACGAAATCGCTACCACCCGCGCGCTGCACCTGCAGGAGCTGGAGGGCAAGCGCCGACGCCTGGCGGTGCTGGAAAGCGAGCAGCAGAAAATCGTCACGCAAATGGACATCAGCCGCCAGCGCCTGGGGCTGGCCCAGGGTATTGCCGCGCGCTATGCCGACCTGCAACGTCAGGACTATGTGTCCCGCGACCAGTTGCAGGAAAAGCAGGATGCCGTGCTGGAAGTGCGCCTGCGTAGCGAGGAACTGAGCCGTTCGTTGTTGTCGTTGCGTAACGATATCGCGACCTTGCGCGCCGAACTTGCCGAGTTGCCGTTCAACCAGGGCAAGCAACTGGCCGAGCTTGAGCGGCGCTTGTCGGAGAGCCAGGGCAGCCTGCTGGAAAGCGAAGTCAAACGCCAGGTGGTGATTACCGCGCCGGCCAGTGGTGAGGTGACGGCCGTTGGCGTGGTCAATGGCACCCGCGCCGACAGCAACCGGCCGTTGCTGAGCATCGTGCCCACGGATGCCCAGCTGTATGCCGAACTCTATGTGCCCAGCCGTGCGGCGGGCTTCGTACGTGCCGGCGATGCGGTGCTGCTGCGCTATCAGGCCTATCCCTACCAGCACTTCGGCCTGGCCCGCGGCACGGTAGCGTCGGTGTCACGCAGCGCGCTGCCGGCCGATGAAATCATGAGCGTGGGCGGCGTCTCCGAGCAGCAGCGCGAGCTGGGCCCGATGTACCGGGTCAGGGTCACCCTCGAACAACAAGACATGCGCGGGCGCGGGCTGAACGAGCGCTTGCGTTCGGGCATGCAACTGGACGCAGACATCCTGCAGGAAAACATGCCCCTCTACGAGTGGCTGCTTGAACCCCTGCGCGGCATAGGGAAACGCCTTTGAACATTCGCCAACCGCTGGCTTTCGGCATCGGCCGCAAGCTGCCCATGGTGCTCCAGGCCGAAGCCGCCGAGTGCGGCCAGGCCTGTCTGGCGATGATCGCCGGCTTCCACGGCCAGCGCCACGACCTGTTCTCGCTGCGCCAGAAACTGTCGCCGTCGATGAAGGGCGCAACCCTCAAGCAGTTGATGGCCATGGCCAGCCAGTTGGGCCTGGCCAGCCGGCCGTTGCGTCTGGAGTTGCAAGCGCTGGGGCAATTGCGCTTGCCCTGTGTGCTGCACTGGAACTTCAACCACTTCGTGGTGCTCAAGGAGGTCGGCCCGCGCGGGGTGACCCTGCACGATCCGGGGCGCGGCGTTTGCCAACTGTCGTTCGATGAAGTCTCGGCAGCCTTCACCGGCGTGGCCCTGGAGTTGTGGCCACAGAGCGATTTCCAGCCGGGGCCGGCCAACCCGCCGCTGCGGTTGCGTCAGTTGCTGGGCCGGGTGCAAGGCTTTGGCGGGGTACTGAGCCATGTGCTGTTGCTGGCGGCGGCGCTGGAGCTGTGCATGGTGCTCAGCCCGTTTTTTTTGCAAACGGTGATCGACAAGGTGCTGGTCAGCGCCGACCTGGACCTGCTGGCGGTGCTGGCGATCGGCTTCGGCCTGTTGCTGGTAATGCAGCAAACCCTGGCGCTGGGCCGTTCCTGGGCATTGATGTACCTGGGCACCATGCTCAGCGCGCAATGGCAGATCAACGTCTTCAGCCACCTGGTGCGCTTACCCGTGGCCTTCTTCGAGCGCCGCCACCTGGGCGATATCGTCTCGCGCTTTGGCTCGTTGAAATCGATCCAGCACACCCTGACCACCTCGTTTGTCGAAGCCCTGCTCGACGGCCTGATGACCCTGGTGACCCTCGGCCTGATGTTCGCCTACAGCCCGCCGTTGGCACTGATCGCGCTGCTGGCCATGGTTGTCTATGCGCTGGCCCGCTGGGCCTGGTTCGGCCCGTTGCGCCGCGCCAGCGAAGAGCAACTGGTGCATGCCGCCCGGCAGCAGAGCTACTTTCTGGAAAGCATGCGCGGGGTGCGCACCATCAAGTTGTTCGGCCATCAGGAGCAACGCGCCAGCGCCTGGGGCAGCCTGTTGGTCGAGGAAATCAACGCCGGTTTGCGCCCGCAAAAGCTGGAGCTGGCCTACCGTGCCTTCAATGGCCTGCTGTTCGGCCTGGTGACCGTGCTGGTGATCTGGCTCGGCGCCAGGCTGGTGCTCGATGGCCAGTTCAGCGCCGGCATGCTGATTGCCTTCAACGCCTACAAGGAGCAGTTCAACAGCCGTGTGGCCGGGCTGATCGACAAGCTGGTGGATGTGCTGATGCTGCGCCTGCATGGCGAGCGCCTGGCCGATATCCTCCTGCAGGTGCCCGAGCCCAGGCAGTCCCCGTCCGTTGACGACAATGACGCCGTCGACAGCGTGCCGAGCCTGGAAGTGCGCCAGCTCAAGTTCCGTTATTCCGAGCACGAGCCCTATGTGCTCGATGACGTGTCGGTGCGTATCGAAGCCGGGGACTCGCTGGCGATTGTCGGCCCTTCGGGTGGCGGCAAGACCACCTTGCTCAACGTCATGCTCGGCATTCTGGCCCCCAGCAGCGGCAGCGTGCTGCTCGACGGTGTTGCCATCGATAGCCATAACCTGGAGCGGCTGCGACGGGTCAGCGCCACGGTGCTGCAGGATGACGTGCTGTTTGCCGGCTCGATTGCCGACAACATCAGTTTTTTCAGCGCCGAGGCCGACCCGCGCTGGGTCGAGCAGTGCGCGCGCATGGCGGCGGTGCATGACGACATCGCGCAGATGCCCATGGCCTACAACACCCTGGTGGGCGACATGGGCACGGTGCTGTCGGGTGGGCAGAAGCAACGCATCCTGCTGGCCCGGGCGCTGTACCGGCGGCCCAAGCTGCTGTTTCTCGACGAGGCCACCAGCCACCTCGACATCGCCAGGGAGGCGGCGGTCAACCATGCCCTGCAAGCGCTGAACATCACCCGCATCATTGTCGCCCATCGCCCCGATACCATTCGCTCGGCACGCCGGGTGCTGGCGCTGGACAACGGCCGAGTGGTCTATGACGGGCCGCTGATCGAGGCGGATGAGCAGGCGCCAGCCGAGCCAGGTGAAGTTGCCCGTGGTGCGGCGTCTTCGTCATGAACCACCACCTGCTGAGGTTGTGTCTGGCTGCCTTGCTGGCAGTCTGGAGGGTCGCGCCGGGCATGGCCGCCGAACCCCTCGATGCCTGCCCGGGCAGGTTAAGCCCGGCAGAGCCGCTGGCGTTGTCCAGTGCCGTGGCCATCGCCCTGTGCGCCGATCCTGAAGTGCGTGAAGCCTGGCTGTCGCAACTGAGCAGCCAGGCCAGCCTCGATGCCGAGTACTCGGCCTACTGGCCGACCGTGCAAGCCCAGGCCAGCAGCGGACGAGCAAGCCGCAAGACGCGCTTTGACAACTTTCCCGAAGCCGACTCGACCTTGAACACCCGCACCAACAGCTATGGCCTGAATCTGAGCTGGGTGCTGTATGACTTTGGCCTGCGGGCGGCGAAAGTCGAGGGCGCCCGCCAGTTGTTGAACGCTGCCAGCAGCAGTCGCGTGGAGAAAATCCAGGCCACGGTGCTCGACACCAGCAAAGCCTTCTACCAGGTCCAGGCCAACGCCGCGTTGCTCGAGGCCAAGCGCAGCGCCGAATCCCTGGCGGCCAACAGCCTCAAGGCGGCCACGGCCAAGTACCAGGCCGGGGCCGGCGAGCAGACCGATCGCCTGCAAGCCCAGGCCACCCATGACCAGGCGCAGCTTGAACGGGTGCTGGCCGAGGGTGAGTACGCTGCGGCCCAGGGCGCCCTGGCCAGTGCCCTCGGGCTGTCACCCTCGGCACCGCTGACGCTCAGCGCCATGAACGAGCCGGCGGGGCAGGAGGGCGAGTTCATGGCCAGTGTCGATGCCCTGATGGCGCAGGCCAAGGCCCAGCATCCGGCCATCGAAAAGGCCCGCGCGGATTGGTTCGCCACGCGCGCCAAGGCGGATGAAGCGCGTGCCGAAGGGCGCCCGAAGGTGTCGCTGTTCAGCAGCTACCAGCAGGAGGACACGCCGATCGACCAGGTGTCGACGCGTCAGCAGATCGAGACCTGGAGCGTGGGTGTACAGATCACCGTGCCGATCTTCGACGGCTTCCTCAGCCGTCGTCGTGCCCGCGCCGCCGACTACGAAGCCGGCGCCCGCGAGCAGGCGCTGGAGCAGACCGAACGCAGCGTCGCTCTCAACGTCTGGAAAAGCCGCCAGGCCCTGGATGCGCGCACCCGCGCCCTGGCGCTCAGCCGCAGCTTCGTCGCCAGTGCCGGGCAATCCCATCAGGTCGCGTTGGGGCGCTACAAGGCCGGGGTGGGCAGCATTATCGAACTGCTCAGGGCGCAGAATGAACTGGCCATCGCCGAGCAGCGGCGAGTGGAGTCGCTGGTCAACTGGTACACCGCCAGGTTGCAACTGGCGGCGGACCTGGGGCGGTTGAATGGCGCGTTATGAACCCATCGCTAGCAGTAACGCCCTTGGGCCGCATCCAGCGCATTGAGCAAGTGCTCTTCGGCGATTGTGTATTGCTCCAGATCGTCTGCAGGCAGCGCCTCCGGCGCCTGGCCCTCGTCGCTTTCAACCAGCAGCAGGGGCAGCTGCTTTTGCCGGAAGAAGGCGAGGATGTCGCGAATGTCCTGATCGCGCTGGACATGATCATTGCCATAGAGTTCGGCGCTGAAGAAAAAGCCCTGGGTGCCGCTGGCCAGCAGTTGGCGTGCGCCGCTGATCGACATCTTCAAGCGTTGATGCAGAAATTTGGCGATTTCCAGGTCACTGCAGGGTGAGGCGCAGGCAATGCTGATTCGGCTCATGCTGTAAAAATCCTCACGTATGTCCACTGTCTTCCTGACTAGACTCAACCTGCCATTCACCAACCGTGGAGAACCAGGATGAGCCATAAAACAACCCTCTGCCTCTGGTACGACGGCACCGCGCTGGAGGCTGCGACCTTTTACGCCAAGACCTTCCCCGACAGCAAGGTCGGTGCGGTGCACCGGGCGCCGGGCGACTTTCCCTCAGGCAAGGAGGGGGATGTGCTGACCGTGGAGTTTACCGTGTTGGGCATCCCCTGCGTGGGGTTGAACGGCGGGCCGATGTTCCAGCATAACGAGGCGTTCTCGTTCCAGGTCGCGACTGAAGACCAGGCCGAAACTGATCGCTTGTGGAATGCCATTGTCGGCAACGGCGGCCAGGAAAGCGCCTGCGGCTGGTGCAAGGACAAGTGGGGGCTGTCGTGGCAGATCTCGCCACGGGTGCTGGTCGAGGCGGTGACCAGCCCAGACCGCGCCGCGGCCAAGCGCGCCTTCGAGGCGATGATGGGGATGCGCAAGATTGATATTGCGGTGATTGAGGCGGCGGTCAGGGGTTGAACTGTGGGAGCTGGCTTGCCAGCGATCGAGCGCGCAGCGGTCGTAGTCCGGTCAGCACTTGATGTATTGACTGGACCGGCCTCATCGCTGGCAAGCCAGCTCCCACAGGGATCCTGTTGCAGCTAACCGCTGTGCCCTTAAAAACCCAGGGTCGCTGACACCAGGTAGGTCCGCGGCGTCGACAGGGTCAACCCCGCTTCGCTGTCATCCGAGGCACCCGCCGAAGCCCAGTAGCGGTCGTCCAGCACGTTCTCGACACTGGCGCGCAGGGTGATGTCCTTGTCATCGACCTTGAAGGCATAGCGCGCACCGAGGTCGTAGCGCTCCCAGCCGTCGATCTGCTTGCTGTTGGCCTGGTCCAGGTATTGCGAGCTGGAATGCAGGCCACGAGCCGTCAGGGTCAGGCCGGCGAGGGCAGGCACGTCATACTCGGCGCCCAGGCTGACGTTGTACTCCGGTGTTGCCGGGGCGCGGTTGCCGTCGAAGCTGCCGCCGACGGTGTCGGTCAGTTCGCTGTCGATGTACATCACCCCACCCAGCAAGCGAAAGCCCTTGAGCGGCTCGCCAAACACGTTGAGCTCGACGCCCTTGTTCTCGCGCTTGCCGTTGGGCCCGAACACCCGGGTAGTGGCGTTGGTCTCGTAGGCCGGCTGCTTGATGCGAAAGGCGCTGGCGGTCAGGGCGAAGCTGCCCAGGTCATACTTGGCGCCGACTTCCACCTGGCGGCTGATGAACGGCGCAAAGATCTGGTCTTCGTTGATCGAAGTCGACGGGGCGATCTTGCCCTGGCTCAGGCCTTCCATGTAGTTGGCATACAGCGAGAGCTGGTCGGTGAGTTTGAACAGGATGCCGCCCGAGGGCGAGAGCTTCTCTTCATCATAGGCAGTGTCGCCCTTGATGCCGTCGCTCCAGTCATCGACCTGGACCCGCTGCCAGCGCGCGCCCAGGGTCAGCAACAGGCGCTGGTCGAAAAAGCCCAAGGTGTCGGACAACGCCACGCCGCTGAAGCGGTTCTCGGTATAGACCTTGGGGTCCGAGCGCAGCAGGGTGCCGGGGGTGGGGGTAGGGCGCGGGTTGTAGAGGTTGCTCGGGCCGGCCGCATAACGCCCACCGCCGTTCTCGAAGTCCATGTAGAAATAGTTGGCCGCCAGGTTGACCTCGTGGCTCACCGGGCCGGTTTCGAACCAGTTGCGCAGGCCGGCGGTGGCGGTGCGCACGTTTTCGTCGCGGGTGAAGTCGCGCGGCTGGACGCTGAAGTCGCCGGCATCGTTGGAGACCGGCACGTTATGGCGGAGGAAGTCGTGGTTGCTCTTGCGCGCGCCGACCGCGCCGTAGGCCATCAGCGAGTCGTTGATGTCGTATTCGGCGTTCACTGTGCCGAAGGTATCGTTGGTGCGCGCCTTGCTCCAGGCCTGGGCGTAGTTGCGCCGCACCTCCTCGGCATCCGGCACCTTGGCATTGGCGCCAACGATCACCCGCTCCTGGGGCGCATCGGTGTTGCGCTCGGTATGGCCGATATCGGTGGACAGGCGCAGCCGCTCGCCACGAAAGTCCAGGCCGAGCACGGCCATCTCGCGGTCGACGCTCTGCTGGTCCCACTCGGTGTCGCCAGCTTGCTTGACGCCATTGAAGCGCAGGCCGAACTTGCCGTCCTCACCAAAGCGCCGGCCGATGTCCACGGCGCCGCCGAGCTGGCTGTCTGAGGCGTAGCTGCCGGTGAGCTCGGTGATCGGTTTGTCGCTGGCGCGCTTGGGCACCACGTTGATGCCGCCGCCGACGCTGCCGCGTGGCGAGATGCCGTTGATCAGTTGGCTGGGGCCTTTGATGATGTCGACGCGGTCGGCCATTTCCATGTCGATGGAATAGGTCGGCAGGATGCCATACAGGCCGTTGTAGGCCACATCGCTGTTGAACAGGCTGAAGCCGCGAATGGTGAATTGCTCGAAGCGCCCACCGGCGGGGTTGGTGGCGCGCACCGACGGGTCGCTGGCGATCAGGTCGCCGAGGGTCCGCGCCTGCTGGCCCTTGATCGCCTCGCTGGTATAGGTGGTCATGCTGAAGGGCGTTTCCATGAAGTCCCGCGAGCCCAGCAAACCTTGCGAACCACGGCGGGCGACCTGGCCACCGGCATAGCGCTGGCCATCGTCGTCAGCACCGTTATGGGCCCCGAGGATGCTGGTCGGGGCGATTTCCACGGCGTCGCCACTTTGCGGGGCAGGCACCAGGGTGTAGGCGCCCGCAGCCAACGGTTGCAGTTGCAGGCCAGAGCCCTGCAGCAGCCGGGCAAAACCTTCATCCACACTGAAACTGCCATTCAGACCGGCACTGCGCCGGCCATTGACCAGGCCCGGGTCCACCGACAGGCTGACCCCGGCCTGGGCGGCGAAACGGGTCAGCGCCGCGCCCAGTTCGCCAGCCGGTACCTGGTAGCTGCGGGTGGCGCTGTCGGCCAGCGCCGCTAGCGGGGCCAACGACGCCAGGCCGAGCATCAGGCACAGGGTAGGGGACGAAAACGAAGACGCCAGGCGCGTTCGGTGGCGTGTCAGTGCGGGCATTGTTGCGCTCTCTTTTAGGTTCACATGCCCTTGATGACAAGCGAGCGAACAAAAGGGGACAGAGGTTTGCGCAAATAATGCCACGCATGACGAGGGCGGGTCTGATCGCGGTTCAGGCCGGGACGTACGGGGCGTAGTCCAGGTAACCCTTGGCGCCGCCACCGTAGTAGGTGTCGCGATCCGGCGCGGTCAACGGCCAGCCGTTTTTCAGACGGGCAACCAGGTCGGGGTTGGCGATGAACGGCTGGCCAAAGCCCGCCAGGTCGATCAAGCCTGCGTCCACCAGGTCCTGGGCACGCTCCAGGGTCATGTCCCCGGCCAGGATCAGCGCGGTCTGGCCCAGTTGCGCCTTGCACTGCGCCAGCAGCTCACGCAGTGCCTGCTCCTGGGCCACCGCGCCTTCGCTGGCGAGGAAGAAGTGGGTCTGGTCCATCACATGCACATAGGCGATGCCGCGTTGACCCATGCCGGCGCAGAGGGCCGAGTAGGTCTCGTCGATTTGCGCGTAGATCGGCATGTCGAACAGCTGGCCGTACGGCGAGATGCGGATGCCGACCTTGTCGGCGCCGATGCGCCTGACGACGGCATCGACCACTTCAAAAACGAAGCGCAGGCGGTTTTCCAGGGTGTCTGCGGCGTAACGGTCGCTGCGGTCGTTGACCAGCGGGTTGAGGAACTGCTCGATCAAGTAACCGTTGGCGCCGTGGATTTCCACGCCGTCGAAGCCTGCGGCAATGGCGTTGGCGGCGGCCTGGGCGAAGTCTTCGACTACCCGGCCGACTTCTTCAGTGCTCAGCGGGCGCGGTGTCGAAGTCGGGACAAAGCCGGGCTCGCCGCTGTCGGTGTAGCCGAAGGCAATCGCGCCCTGGGCGACCTTGCTGGTGGCGCTGACCGGGGCCTGGCCATCGCGCTGGATCGAGGTGTGCGACACCCGGCCGACATGCCACAGCTGGGCAAAGATCTTGCCGCCGACGCTGTGCACCGAGTCGGTCACCAGCTTCCAGCCCTGGACTTGCTGCTCGGTGAAAATGCCCGGATTGAACAGGTAACCCTGGCCTTCGCGGGAAATTGGCGTGCCTTCGGAGACGATCAAACCGGCGGTGCCGCGTTGGGTGTAATGCAGGGCAATCTGTTCGGTGGCGATGTCTTCGGGGGCGCGTGAGCGAGTCATCGGCGCCATGACGAAACGGTTGCTCAGTTGCAGCGAGCCGAGGTCATAAGGGGCAAACAGGTCATTCATGAGTGGGGCCTCTCGGTGGGATGGCGCCATCCTAGGATCTTGCGAAAACAGCCACAATCAAGGCAAATTGCAAAACACTATTGCTGCTACAGCAATTTATGCCCCTATACTGGGCGGATTTCCCGTCGCAGGAGCCGCCCATGCACCTCAAAGCCCACCGCTTCTTCGCCATGGTGGCGGTAACCGGCAGCTTCTCCGCCACCGCCCGGCACTTTCAGGTGCCGGCCTCATCGGTGTCGCGCTTCATCGCCGCGCTCGAGCGCGAGGTCGGGCAGCAGTTGCTGTACCGCAACACCCGTGCGGTCAAGCTGACTGACGCCGGCGAGCGCTATTACCTGCAGATTCGCGAAGTGCTGGAGCTGCTGGATGCCGCCGACGAATCGATCAGCGGCAAGACCGGCGACATTCGCGGCCTGGTGCGGATCAACGCGCCGGTGGCCTTCGCCCATTTGCACATCGTCCGGCTGCTCAATGGCTTGCATGAGCAGTACCCGGAGCTGACCGTTGAACTGACGGCCACCGATGCCTATATCGACCCGGTGCAGGAGGGCGCCGACATCACCTTCCGCGTCGGCCACCTGGAGGATTCTGGATTGATCGGGCGGCAGATCTGCACCCAGCGGTATGTGCTGTGCGCAAGCCCCGATTACCTGCACAGATATGGCCAGCCGACGTCCGCGCAGGACCTGCGCCAGCACTGCTGCCTGGTCTACAAAGGCACCGGCGGGGCGCAGCGCTGGCACTTGCGCCGCCCGGGCAGCGATACCGTTGAAGTGGTCGACGTGCACGGGCCGCTGCGCAGCAACAATGCCCAGGTGCTGGTCGAGGCGGCCCTGGCCGGGCGGGGTATCGTGTTCTTTCCGTCCTGGCTGTTCAGCAAGCACAGCTTTACCAGCAAGGCCCTGGTGCAACTGTTGCCCGACTGGGAAGGCGCCGTGGAGGCGACGCCGAGCCAGATCCACCTGCTGTCACCGGAAAACCGCCTGCGCTCGCAGAAGGTGCGGCGGGTGTGGGACTACTTTCTCGACGCCATCGGCACGCCGCCGTACTGGGATGACCTGGGCGCTTGAGTCAACCCTTGGCGCGCCAGGTCACCGGCCAATAGTCCTCGTTGATGCTGTCGCAGCGCCACATGGTCCGGCGGTCCTTGAGCTGCATGGCCGTACCGTCGTATTGCCAGATCGAGCTATCGCCGCAGTCCTTGCCCATCTCGCGGAAAATCTTCAACTGGCCGCTGACCGGGTTGAAGCTGATCTGCCCGTACAGTTCAGGGGCAACATCAGCCTCGGGGGCCGCTTTGAGCTCAAGCGGCGTCGCCTGGTAAGGCGCCGTGCGCGAGACGCGGTAGAGGCTGTGGTTGCAGCCGTCCTCGGCGCAGCCGTAACGCAGGCGCACCAGGGCGTGGGTCGGGTCCAGAGAGTAAACCTCGGCCTGGGCCTGCCAGTTTTGATGAGGCGCGGCGCTCAACTCGTCTTTGCTCAGGGCAATCATGTAGTCGCCGATGGCCTGTTGCTCGGCCTCGCTCAAGGCCGGCGCCAGGGTGAAGCGTGGCAGCTTGGGAATGGCTGGGGCCGGCGGCACCCGGCTGTCCGGCTGGTAGCCGGGGCGCACGAAGGCACTGGGGTGGCCGATGCGGCCTTGCACCGAATCCATCAGCAACAAGGCGGCACTCAAGCCCTGCAGCGATACCCGGCGTTCGCCAAAGTTGCTGTTGGAACTCAGGGTGTCGCTGTTGCGCAGCTCGCGCAGCTTCTCAACGGCGGCGTCGTTTTCCAGGTAATAGTACTCACGGCCCTTCGAGCCGTATTTCCAGGGTTCGGTGGGGCGGCCATCGAGGTGAAATTCGTAACGCAGGGCGACGTCGTCGTAGCTGATCGCGCTGAGCCGGGTGCTGCCCTTGGCACCGGCTTCGCGAACGATGTACAGGCCCATCCCCGGATTGTCGGTGCTGCCCGATACGGCGGTGCAGCGGCGGGTGTTGTCGCAGGCCACGCGCCAGTCCTGGAACACCCGGGTCAGTGGCACCGGTTCCGGTGTTGCGGCCTGGGTCAGGGCGGGTAACAGGGTAAGGGCCAGCCAGGTCCATCTTGCTGAAAACATCGTGGGTTGATCCTGCGGTGTCGATGAAGGGCGGCATGATCGCACCTTGGTGGTAGTCTGGCAGCTGTTTAGGGGCAATCAGCGCAGGAAGCCTTGTGATCTCCATCCGTCCCGTTTTACCCCATGAATGGCCAACCTACCGCGACCTGCGCCTGCAGGCATTGCAGGATTCGCCGGATGCGTTTGGCAGCACCTTCGCAGCAGAGTCGCAACGAACCGATGAAAACTGGGCGGCGCGGATTGCGGCGGTCCATGCCAGCGGCAACGACCGGGCGTTTTTCGCGGTTAATGGCGACGTGGTATGCGGGCTGGTCTGGTGCAAATTGTCCGCCGCCGAGCCGGGTGTGGCTGACATCTATCAGATGTGGGTCGACCCGGCTGCGCGCGGCCTGGGCGCTGGCGGTGCCTTGCTCAAGGCGGCATTGGACTGGGCTACCAGCGTTGCGGTGCGCCGGGTTGGCCTGGGCGTGACCCTCGCCGATAGCCCGGCGATGCGCTTGTACCAGGCCCATGGCTTTCAGCCGGTTGGCGCGCCGGAGCCACTGCGCGAGGGTTCCAGCCTGATGTCGCAGGGGATGCAGCGACAGCTGAGCGCTTAATCCTCGAAGCGCCCTGAAGGGTCGCGATCCCGTTCATAGTGGCTGCTGAGCGGGAAGGGCGGCAGCCAGGACTCGCGGCGCAGGGTCCAGCTTTCGTAGGTGGGCGTGAGCAGGTCCGGGGCATCCAGCGAGCCGAGGTTCACTTCGACTTCATCGCCTGAGCGGGCGAACACCGACGAGCCGCAACGGGGGCAAAAATAGCGCCCGGCGTAGTCACGGGTTTCGCCTTCGATGCTGAGCGCATCCTCGGGGAAGATCGCCGAAGCATGAAAAAGCGCGCCGTGGTGTTTGCGGCAGTCCAGGCAGTGACAAAGGCCGACCCGATAGGGACGTCCCGAGGCTGCAAATCGCACGTTGCCGCACAGGCAACCGCCGGTGAAGTGGTCCATGGTGCGTCTCCTGTTGTGTGTTCGTGGCTCTCACGGGCTATGGTTCGCAGATCTTGTACAACCCGACACTCATGATCATCAACACGAACCCAATAGCGATCAGCCTGCCGGAAACAAGCAAGCGACGCCGGAGCCGCCGGGGGAAGTTGCGCACTTGCACTGCGTCGAGCTGGCCTTGGCGTATATGTTTTTGTGGGTAGGCCAGTAAGCCACTGATCACTCCGACAAGCACCCAACGCGCCACTAGGCTTGATGTCCCCCAAACGCGAATCTGCTGCTCCAGCCAGGTACTGCTTTGCAGCGCTGAAAGCGACCTCGCAAAATCTCGGCCATTTGCGATGCACGCGCTTATCAAGACCCCAGTCAGCATGATGATCCACGGGCCAAGGATCAGCACCATCTGTAATCCCAGAGGCCAGGAACGAGGGTCAATACTCATAAGCCTGTCCAGTTGTAGAATAGTTCTCCAGCAAGATCACCAGATGTGTTGCCAATCATGCTTCCCACATAAGTGCCCATGCCTACCAGGACTATGCCGCAAACGGCGCCGCCGTGCGGTCCGATGCCTACGCACACCGAAGCGGCGGCCCGGCCGCCTGCGTATGCTCCAGCCAGCCCGCCTCCAAGCCCGCCGGTGAAGCTGCCGGTCTCGGTAAAGCGGATTTTCCTGCATTCTTCTGTCGCTCCAGCGCGACATGCTGCCTGCACGTTTAACCAGGATGCCGTGCCACCCAGCCCAACTCCGACGTAACCACCATATTTGAGATACTTCGCCGTCTTTGCCACCTGTTCCAGATGCGTAGCATAGCCAGGAATCTGTCCAGCTCCACCGGCGCGGCTCCAGTGGTGCACCAGGCTTCGGGTCGAAATTCCCAGGCTCTTGCGCAAGCGCTCGTGGTCTCCAAGATTGAGTTGCTTGTTGAGAAAAATGCTCTTCAATTGCGCATCAAGCTGCTGGAAGAGCGCGCGTCGGGCATTGAAGAATGCCGAGCTGTTCAGCCTGCCACTACGACCGAATTCACGCTGGTGCAACTGTTCGATACTGCGCAAAGTACCGTCAACCTGTCTTAAGCCCTTCTCCAGCATATCTTTGCCGATGCCCATCGACAGACTTGCTGTGCCCAGCATACCGGCGATTTCGGGCAGGTTGCGCATCATGAAGTCTGCTTCCTGGGAAGTGAGCGTGGCCAGGCTTTCGCGTACCTGGGTTGCTGAATTCATCAGTTTGGCTTCTTCGCGAGTACAGGCACTTTCGATGTTCGGGTCACCAATGACGAAGATTTCGCCTGCCTTGAAGCCGCTGGCAAAGGTCGGGTTGAGCCGCTGTAGCCGGGCGATCAATTGCGGTCCATGTGCCGTAGTCAGCGAAGCCACTACCTGACCGCCAGTCATGCTGCGCGGTACGATGTAGAAGCCGGGCTCCAGCGATTCGGAGGTAGAAATTATCGAGGGAGCAGGGGAAGTAGTTGAAGGTGGCATCCTTGTCATGCGCAGGTTCCTTGGGCAATGAGGGCCGGAACCTAGCACCGACGCCCACGGTGTAACGTACCGCCGGGCGGAATCGGAAACGTCCCACAGTAAAAGCCGAGTCGCTTAAGCAGGCGTACGAGAATGCCTGGTCAAGAACCCAGTGGGAGCGGGCTTGCCCCGCGATGCGATGTGGCTGACACAATGCTGTTGCGGGGCAAGCCCGCTCCTGCAAAGTCAGTAGCCGGTCATCTCCAGGTAGCCCTTGCCGCTCACACTTCCATTAAAGCGCACCGGCCCCTCCCAGTACGGAAAGCGCGTAGACATCCATGCGTTCGGCTCCAGTGCATCGACCTGCACATCCACGTCATGCGCCGGCACCTGCACGCGCCAGCGGGTAGGCACCTCGCGGCCGTTTTCCTGCTTGCTCCAGGCCAGCTCCTGCAGCTGGATCTGCTCACCCTGCAGCGCCTGGGCGCTACCCTCGGCACTGATCCAGGTACCTGCGCGGTAAGGTGTGCCTTGGGTCTCGCGCACGCGAAACAGCATCAGTTTGGCGCCGCTGTCCAGGTGCAGGGAAAACCAGTCCCAACCCGACTGCCCGGCCGCCAGGGGCTGGCTGCTCCACTCGCGGTCGAGCCAGGCGTTGCCGGTGACCGTCAGGCGTTGGCCGTCGCGTTCCACCTCGCCGCTGACCTGGTAGAACGGTTGGCTGTAATAGTACGACGCCTGGCCTTTGCCGGATTTTTCGCTGTAGCCCCGGGCGCCATGCAGCACCAGCGGGCCGGGGCTGACCAGGTTCAGGCGGTAGGCAAAGCCCTTGCCGCTTGCGGTCATCTGCAAGTGGCTGATGTCGTCGCTGCCTTGCAGTGACCAATCGTTGATCCAGGCCCGGAATGGCTGGGCTTCGACCCCCGCCTGGCCTATACCGCCCCGAGCCAGGCTTTCGCTGACCTGATGGCCGCCGGGGCCGGTCAGTGCCGCATGGCCCATCCACAGGTTCGGGCTGTCCCAGTCGCTAGTTTCCGGGCCCGCTCGCAGGGCCGAGCGGAACAGCGTCCACTGCGCGCCCCAGTCACGCCCCTGGCGATCCCTGAGGTTGGCGGTGACGTACCACCACTCGATGCGAAAGCCATTGTGGGCAGCGTGGTCGAGGGGGAACACCAGCGGATGATTGCGCGTCACCTGCTTGAAGGCCGCAGCGTCCTGACCCAACCCGGCAAAACTTTTGGGCACTGGCGCAGGCGGGTCACATCCGCCCAGCAGCAACAGGCCGATCAACACGCAGACGTTAAACTTCATCGGCAAATTGCCTCAACAGCTCGCTGGGCTGGCGTCGCGCCAGTTGCCACAGCGGCCAGGCGCTGGCCAGCAGGCTGGTCAACAGGCCGAGCACCGCCAGCTGCAGCAGTTGCGCGGCAAATACATGCAGCGGCAGGCGCCAGCCGAAGGCCTGGACATTCACCACCGCCACCAGGCACCAGGCCAGCAACAGCCCCAGGGGGATTGCCAACAGCACGGTCAGGCTGCTCAGCATCAGGGTCTGTCCCAGCGACAACCACACCAGTTGCGTTCGCCGCACGCCCAACGCCCAGAGCGGTGCCAACTGGCCCAGGCGGCTCTGGCTCAAGGTCAGCAGGCTGATGAACAAGGCGATGCCCGCCACCCCCAGGGTCAGGCTGTTGAGCGCCGTGGTGGCGGCGAAGGTGCGGCTGAAGATCTCGCTGGACCAGCGCTTCAAGGTGGCTTGCTCGACCACGCGGCTGTCGTCCAGGGCGAAGCGTTGTTGCAAGTCGGCCCTCAGCGCCGCAACGCGATCGGGCGCAAGGTTCAGGCTAATATTGCTCAGCTTCGCCTGCGCCAGGTGCCCGCGCAGCCAGTCGGCATTGACCAGCAGGTGGCCCTTGGGGTTGCCATAGTCGGCATAGAGGCCTACGACGGTCATGGCTTGATTGGCTAACTGTAGTTTGTCGCCCAGGTGCAAGTTCAGGCGCCGGGCCAGTTGTTCACTGAGCATAACTGCCCGCCCGCTGGCCAGTTGCGCCCAGGCCTGCGGGCTTTGTTCCAGCAATGGCCAGCGCGCGGGGTAGGCGGGGTGATCGATGATGCCCTGGACCTGCACCGGCCACTGTTGCAAGCGTATTTCTGCACGCCAGCTGGGCAACAGTGTAGTGACGGCCGGTTGCCGGGCGAGCCAGTCGCTGATTTGCAGGGCTTGTGTCGTGTCCTGCGGGGTGAGGTAAAGATCGGCTGAAAGGCGCTGGTCGAGCCAACCGCTGAAGGTCTTGCGAAAACCCTCGGTCATGCTGCCCACGCCGACGCTGGCGGCCAAGGCCAACAACAGCGCCATCAACGCCAGGCTCAGCGCGGGAAGCTGCTGGCGGCTGTCGGCGATAAACCATTCCTTCAGCGGGCCGTGGCACACACGTGCCAGCCAGGCCAGTGTGCCGTCGAGCAGGGCGGGCAGCAGCAACGCTGCCGCCAACAACAGCGCCGCAAGCAGGATCAAGGCGCTGGTCAGGCTGTTGCCCCATTGCCAGCAACCCAGCGCAACCACCAGCAAAAATGCCGCTACCAGTGCCTGACGGTGCAACCAGGGCCCTTGAGCCAGGCGCCAGGCCTGCGGCTGGGCCAGGGCCAGCAGCGGCAAACGGGCGGCGCGCAGCACGCTGCTGGCGCCGGCCAGCAAGGCGCCAAGCACGCTCACCACGATCCCTGCCAGCCACCACCAGGCCGGCAGGCTCAGTTGCCCGGCAACCTGCGCGCCGTACAGGCCACGCAAGCTGGCGGCGACATCGGGCAGCAACAAGGCGGCGAGCCCATACCCGCTGGCGACCCCGGCCAGGCCGCCGAGTACGGCGAAAACGCCTAGCTCCAGCGCCAGGCCGAGCAACAGGGTTTTCAGGCTGATGCCGCAGGCGCGCAGGTTGCGAATCAGGCCACGGCGCTGTTCGAGGGCCAGGCCGATGGCGGCGTGGGCAATGAATAGCCCGACGACGAAGGCCAGCAGGCCGAGGGCGGTGAGGTTGAGGTGAAAGCTGTCGGTCAGGCGCTGCAGGTCGCCGTCGTCGCTGGGCGCTTGCAGGGTCAGGCGCTCGGCGATCTCTGCCGGCAAGGGCCTGGCCTCATCGCTCGACAGTAATCGCGACAGTTGCCCCGAAGCGTGCAGCAACGCTTGTGCATGGCCGATATCCACGACAATCACGCCCGGTGCCAACTGTGGCTGCACAACCAACGGCGGCAATCTCTGGCCGTCACTGCTGGTCGCTTGCCCGGCAGCATCCACAGCCAGTTGCCGCAGGGTATCGGGGCCAATCCAGGCTTGCCCGGGCGTGCCAATGAATGCCTGCAAGTCGAACCCTTGCAACGGGGTGCCGGCGACGGTCATTGCCGGTGGCAGGCTCAGCGGCTCGATACCGATTAAGCGTACCGTCAGCGGCTGCTCCCCGGCAAAGCGCAAGCGGCCTTCCAGCACCGGCGATACCTGCCAACCAAGCTTGCGCAGTTGCAGATACAGCGATTGCTCGAAGCGTTCACCGCTGCGGGCCACCAGCTGCGCTTGCGCGGGGCCGGTCAACACCGCGCTGGCGCGGGCGTAGTCGGCCCGGGCCTGACTGTTGAGCGCCTGTACCCCGGTCCATAGCGCGGTGGCCAGCCACAAGCCGGTAAAGATGCTGAAAAACTGCAAGCGATGGCGCCGCCAGTGGCTGAGCAGCGCCTGCAAGGCAATCAGCAGCGGGCTCATCAGCGCGCCTCGACCTGCACACGCCCGGCGCGCAGGACGCAGCGCTGCTCAAGACGCGCAGCCAGGCGCGGGCTGTGGGTCACCATCAGCAGGCTGCTGCCGGCCTCGCCGACCAGCTGCAGCATCAGCGCCAGCACTTCATCGCTGGTGGCCTCGTCGAGGCTGCCGGTGGGTTCGTCGGCCAGCACCAGCGCCGGGCGGGCGGCCAGCGCCCGGCCAATGGCGACCCGCTGCTGCTGGCCGCCGGACAACTGCTCCGGGTAACGCGGCAACAGGCTGGCGAGGCCCAGGCGGGTTGTCAGGTAATCCAGCCACTGGCGGTCAAGCCGCGCCGCCAGCCTGGCCTGAAAGGCAAGATTGGCCGCCACGTCGAGGCTGCTGATCAGGTTGTACTGCTGGAACACCAGGCCGATGCCTTGCCGGCGCCAGCGTGACAAGGCTGACTCCGAATGACCGTCGAGGGCCTGGCCATCGATCAGGATGCGCCCGCGGTCGGCGCGATCGAGGCCGGCGACCAGGTGCAGCAGGGTGCTTTTGCCGCTGCCGGACTCGCCCATCAACGCCAGGCTGCCGCCCTGGGCCAACTGCAAGTCGACGCCCTGCAAAACCGCTAGCGGGCCTTGGGCGGTGCTGAAGGACTTGTGCAGTTGTTCGATGACCAGCATTGGCTGGGGGTTCCTTGCGAAGGCCCATCTGGTGCGGGGCTGCGGTTGTTGCGCAGATCCGCCACCCACAGTTTAGCTTTCGCCGCCGATCCGGGGCGGCCAAGGATCGACAGTACGAGCGCTTGGATCCCTCGCTATTGCCATAGTAGCATGGGGCCATTATGGCGGCCGGTCATCACGGGACCGCAGCGCAAATGGCCAGGAACACGCTGGAATTTCACGAAGGGAGTCAAACGCGATGTCGATGCTGGAGTTTATTGGTGAAATTGGCAGAGCTGAAAAAATTCACAGAAAGCCGCATGTCCCGCGAGACAAAGCGTACAACGCCATTTCATCCTACTGCCCGAAGGTCAGCTACGAGGACATCGAAATCCTTATCGACGAGACCGTTTTCGGAAATGCCAAGGTAGGCATTATCATCACCGCTGACGGAATCCATGGGAAAGAAAACTTTTGCGATCCCTTCCATTATGAAATGGGTAAGGTCGCTTCCCTGTTCGCCAAAAAAAGCCTGATGGCTACAACGCTGTACATCAATGAAAGGCAAGTCATCAAACTGACCCAACCTTCGGGTTCCGGCATCGTCCATCTGTTCAATAGAATTGAACTGTATCTGCGCCAGAGTACAAGTGCCGCCAAGGCTGAAGTTCAGTCTCAGCCCAAGGTTCAGGCGCCGCCCAGTGTGGACCCGCTACCGGTCGTGCAACAGCCGGTAGCGACGGAAGAACCGCAGGCAACCGCTGCGCTACCGTCCGAGGCGATTGCCCACCCGGTTGAAGATGCGCCTGCCATTGACGAAAAGCCGTCCGCTTCAAAGTTTCGACGCTGGCCGAAAGACGACTTGATCAATTCAATTCAGACCAACAAGCACCTGAACTCCGTGTTCAATTTCATCGGCGATGTGCTGAGCGACAACAACGCCAGCAAAACCGAAACGTTGCGCAGAGAGGTCAGCGGATTCCTCTCCAAAACCATCCTCCGGTTGCGCAAGGACTACATTGATCAGAACCAGGTCATTGGTCTGATGAACGATATTGCAACGCTGGAACTGGCGATTTACAGCATCGCCGTCCTGCGTTTCGAGTTGAGCAGCAGGCGGGTGGATCCGCGTTTGATCGCCTATTCCTTGAACGAAGGGGTAAAGGCCTTTCTCTCGTTGGATAACAGCACCAGTTCCAGAACAATGCTCGACAATGTGTTGCACCTGGCGCAGAGCATGGGGGACAGCCTCGACGATATTCTGTTCTCGTTCTACATGAGAATGGTCACCAGCAATATGAAAGGCGCCCTGGCCGATGACGAGATGGAGATGCGCATGATGCGCTCTGCTGTCAGTTTCAATAAAACGCTTGCGCCCGAGCAGGCCATGGAAAATCTGGTTCAGGAACTCGTGCTCGGAGCACTGTCCGAAATCGGCGACATTAGTGGCAACCGGCACATCGGTCATGACGCCCAACGTTGTGCCGATCGGTTGATTGACCTCTTCTAGCGATGGCTTGTCGCCTCCCGGTCAATGCGCGAAAAGCGCTTTCAGCAAGCATTGAACGGGGGCGCGGCAGCCAACCTTCAGCCCTTTTTAGCGGCTGCCAGAAAGTGCGCAACCAACGCATTGGCATGGCCATGGCCCATGCCATGTTCGGCCTTGAGCCAGGCCACCATCTCCATATGCTTCCTGGCGCTGACTGAGCCGAGCAGCGTCAGCCAGTGGCTTATGGGTTGCCCGTACTTCTTCTCGATCGAAGGGAAGTACGAGGCGGGTCCTTTTACTTTTTGCTCCTCACTCATGATCCAGGCTCCTTTCAAGCGAATTGACTGGCAGTGTCGCCTCAGCCACCAACAACAATGACTGCGGCACGGCGCTTTGCGGATGTTGCGGCTCTTGCAAACCGACCCATTTGAAACCCGCCATGTCCAGCGCATTGAACCAGCTGGACAGGGTGCGCAGGTACCAGGGCATGGGTTGCCACTGGCCCTGGAAACCGGCGAAGTCCTCCTTGCGCCAGCCATCCTGGTAGACCTCTGCGGCTGCCGTCCACGGGTGCAGGGTCTGGATCACCAGGGCACCGCCAGGGGCGAGCAGGGCGTTCATGGCGGCGAGCAGGGGGATGATGTCCTGGTGCAGCAGGGCGAAATTGGCGCAGATCACATGGTAGTTGCTGCCGATATCCACCTTTGCGTCTGCCAATGCCTGGTAGCTGGCCAGATGCACCGATGAATTGCCTGCCGCTCGTGCGGCCTCGACCAGCGTCGGGTCGCCATCCACCCCCACGGCCTCGATGCCCCGTTCGGCCAGCGCCCGCAACAGCCAACCTTCGCCGCAGCCCAGGTCGAGCACGCGCTCGGGCTGGCGGCAGAGCACGGCCAGCAGAATTGCCTGGTCGGTGACCTTGAGGCGGCTTTCGATGGCGCCGCTACGGACGGCCTCTATCCAGGCGCGGGCATTGTGTTGCCAGCTCTGCAGAAGTTCGGCATCGGGGGTGGCCATGGCGCTGTCCGGGGTGGAGTTGCCCACAAGGATAGGACAACTATGGAGGACCTTCGACGAACATTTGCGTCAGTAAGCGCAGCAGGCTTGCCCCGTGATCAAGGCAACGCCGGTTGACACACCAGCGGCACGCGCTCGTAGTTCAGTGCCGGGTTGCGCTCGGGGAGCGCGTAGGACGTCGTGCATTGCTGGTCATTCCATTTGATCAGGAGCGTGGCCGAATCCTTTTCGACCAGGGCCAGGGCGTTGCCGCCAGGGTCAGAGATTGCCAGCTGTTTGCCAGCTTGGTCTTCAACCGAGGCGCCGAACGGGATGCGCTGGTGCTGAGCATCGAACAGCTCGAATTGCACCCGTCTGCCGCTCTTGCTGGCGTAGCGGGCCAGCACCACGGCACCGCGCCTTGGCACCACTTGCCGGGTGGCGTTGTCCATCTCGATGTCGGCGCCCAGGTCGCGGGTATCCAGGCTGATCCAGTTGACCCGATAGGGTTGCGCGTTCGGCACCACGGCAAAGCCGTTGGCGCCGGTTTGCGCGCCGCTGTAACTGCCGATCTTGACCCCTGCAACACCGGGAACTTCAGCCAGGGCGAAGGTTTCACCCACCGTCTGGCCAAGGTTGATGCCGCCGGCATGGGCGACGACGGAACCGGCCAGGTTGAGGTTTTGCGAGTTGTAGCCACGTCCCTGGCTGTAGCCGACACCGATATCGGCAACGCTGGTGCGGGTGGTGATGTTGGCTGAAGCCGAGCTGCCGCCAGTGCTGCTGTTGCCGCCTTGCAGCGAGTAGTAAGTGTCACTGTCTTGCGACAGGTAGCCGTTGATGCCAACTTGCGTGCTGTCGCTGTTCTTCTGGGTGCTGGCCGAGACGAAGGCGCGCGGCGCCCGGGGCTTGGAGCCCAGCGGGAAGGACACGGACAGGTTGACCAGGGTGTCATTGTTCGAGGGGCCGTAATCACCGACGTCTTTGCTGTAGGTGGCGCCAAGGTTGTAGCTCAGCTCACCCCAATAGTTGCTGTAACCGGCGGACAGGCTCTGGGAACCGCCCCGGCCCCAATAGCGCTGATCGCTGGCATTGAGGTAGACGCTGCCATATTGCTGGTTGCGGCCGAGGCTCTGGTTGATGGTGAGGTCGGTACGGGTTTTCGAGTTGCCGGTACGCTTGGGGCTATCGGTATCGAGCTCTTCGACATGGTTGGTCAGCGTCCGGTAGCCCTCGGTCGAGTAACGGTAGGCGGCCAGGGTGAAGCTGGTGTCGGTACCGGTGAAGGTTTTCGCGTACAGCGCCCGCAGGCTATTGCCCCGGACCGACTGGCCCGGGGTACGGCTGGAGGAGTGGGTCAGGTCGACCGAGACCGCGCCAATGGCGGTGTTGCGCCCGGCACCGAGTGCCAGCGCCTGGAAGTGGTCGCTGGCCTGGACGCCGACGATGCCACTCAGGTTGCTGCTGATGCCATAGGCCAGGGTACTGCTGACAAATTTCGGCGACGCCAGGCCCTCGCTGTTGCTGTTGTACTTGCCCGCCGAGACGCTGTACTTCAGCTGGCCTTCACGAACCATGATCGGCAAGCTGGAGAACGCCTGCACGCTAACCCGACGACTGCCATCGGCCTCGATGATGGTCACTTGCAGGTCACCGTTCGAGCCGCTGGGATAGATATCACTGATTTCAAACGGGCCCGGCGGTACGTTGGCGGTGTAGAGGATGTAGTTGTTCTGGCGGATCTCGACCGTGGCGCTGGTTTGCGCCACGCCGCGGATGATCGGCGCGTAGCCGCGCTCGCTGTCGGCGCGCATGCCTTCGTCCGAGGCCAGTTTCAGGCCGCGATAGCGCACGCTGTCGAACAGGTCGGCGTCGGAGAAGATATCGCCGGCACTGAATTGCCCCTTCAACGCGGTCACATCATGCTGAACGTAGCTGCGGTTGCTCTTGAACTTGTTGGGCTGATCGGTACTGCTGCTGAAGTTCGACTCATTACGCAGTCGCCAGGCGCCCAGGTTGATACCGTTGCGCAGGCCCAGATTGTTGGACAGCGTGGTGGCGGTGTCCGTACTGTTGCGGTTGCTGCTCAACTGGTAATTGATGAACGCCGCCGATACGCCGTCATCCCACAGCGCCGGGTCGACATACCCGCGCATGCCGCGTTGCATGGCGACTTGCGGCACGCTCACCATCAAGCGCAGCCGGCTGACGTCATAGCGCTGGGTGGCTTTGTCGATCAGCGCGGACAGGTCGTAGCAGGCCTCTGGCTCGGCCGGGGTGAGCTTGTTCGTGGCTTCCAGCTTTTTCATGTCGATGCCCAGTTGCCGGAGCAGGTCCAGGGTCAGGCAGGCCTCGACTTTGCCGGTGCTGGGTGTGCGCCGGAATTCAATATCACGACGGCCTACCAGTACTTCGTTGCTGTAAAGGTCGACCCGGTAGTTACCCGGTAGCACGCTGTTGGCCGAGAGTAGCAATTGCAGGTCCACCGACGACTGGGCGCCCTGGAGGAACGAGGTGTTGAACTGTTCCTGCTCAATATCGCTGGCTGCGGGGGTGGCTGCGCCCGCTGTCGTGGGCAGGCATGAGACGATGGCGATGAGCAGGGGGCAAAGGGTCGACGGGTGTAATAGGGTGGGGGGCGTTGCCGGTCGCTTTTGCTGGTTTACGCCATGATCGTGTTTGCTGCCAGTGAGTAAAGACATGCAAATAACCTATATCACCCCCGATACGAGTAACGGTGCGGAGCGAAGTAAAGTGCGGTGGAAGTACGATGAATAGTCAAACCGGTGGCTCAAGGTGACGCTTTCGTCAGGCTGGCCTTTGTTGCCGTGGCATTGACGAGTTGCGTGGTGTAATGCTCTTGGGCGCCATAATCGTTAATACTGGTGAATGACAAGTTTGCCGTGCCGGCTGCGTTGAGTTGCTTTACCGCTAACTCTTTGTGTTCACCCGGGGCGATCATCATGGAATCAACGACGATTTCCGTTGATTGGCCGGATTGCAGTTTTATATCCCCCATGGACACGTGGTAGAGGCCGGGGTTATCAATCCCCAGGACGGTTTTCCCTGCGCGCTCGCGCAATTGCCATTGCAGTTCTGTGGGGGCCAGATAGGCGTTGGCGGTCAGGCCTGATGGGCGAAAGAACACTTTGATGCGCTGGCGAACCGCGAGCTGCAAGGTGTTTTCGGTTTTTGCCGCCTGGGGGATTTCCTGGACGTTGAGCCAGACCACAGACTCTTTATCCGACGGCATGCCGGTGCCTTCATAGATCACCCGCAACAACTGCTGCTCGTTGCCGGTGACCCGCGCCAGGGGCGGCGTAACCGCGAACGGCACTGGCGTCGAGTCAGGGCCATCGCTGTCGACCCAAGACTGGATCAGCACGTCATCACCGGTGTTGCGCACGGTGATGCCGGCCTCTTTGTGCTTGCCATCAAAGACCAGGCGAGTGCCGCTCAAAGAGATGCCGGCCGAGGCCTGGGCAACCGCGAGCATGCCGAGGATGCCCAGGCAGAAGGAAAGGGGTTGACGAACCAACATGATATTTACCGCGTCATTGCCAAGAAAAAAGCGGGGCGAGTTGCCCCGCTCCGGGTCAGAGCCTGCTCTGGAGTTATTCGTATTGCAGAACGAATGGCAGGGTGGCGTCACCGCGACCGGCAACGACAGTGTCCAGGGCCCCGGTGGTGACGTAGGCAGCGGAGAATTTCAGGGTGGTGTTGCCATCCTGCAGGGTGTTCTCGACGCGGGCGGTGGCGTCGGAAGTCAGGTCGATCAGCGCGCCATTGGCGTCGAGCAGGGCAATACCGACGTTTTTCGCCGCGCCCAGACCATCAATCAGTCTCAGTACTTTGGTGCCTTCGACCAGGCCAGAACCGTCGGCTTTTTTCGGTTGGAAGATCATCGACACTTTGGTGCCCTTGTTGCAGTTGATCTTCATGTCGAAGTTTTCCGCGCTCAGCTTGCCGCTGCCAATCGGCGCGGCGGCGGTGCCCATGTCTTTGATCGACACTTCACCCATGGGCACGGAAATAGTCTTGTTCATGTCCGAGCTTTCAACGGAGCAGGCGTCGTTGTTGATTTTTCCAGTGAAGTTGATGGTGCCGGAACCGGCTTTGGTCGGCACGGGGTCGGCGGCGAGCGCGTGACCAGTGGCGGCGAGGATCGAGAGGGTCATAAAGGCCAGGGTGAACTTCTTCATTCTGATTTCCATAGGTGTTTTAAGTGCTGCATGAAAGTGCAGTTACACAATACGGAGGCCAGTCGGAAGAAAGAATCAGACGATCCTTATAAGCACTAACGGCGGGTTTCGGCAGGCTCGATAACGCCGGTTAATTGAACAGTTTGCGCTCCAGGCAGTACGCCAATAAGTCCTGGTCACTGGCAACTTCCAGTTTGCGCATGGCCGCAACCTTCTGCGCACTGATCGTCTTGGCGCTTCTATTCTGGCTGCGGGCAATTTCATTGACACTCAGCCCGGCGACAAACAGGCGCAATATTTCATGTTCCTTGGGCGACAGCCGGGCAAAGCGTTCGTCCAGGGCGGTGCTGGACTCCACCACCGACGTGGGGGCGGCCCCGGCGCTGTGAAACGGCTTGCCGCTGGCGACGGCCTTGAGCGCGATTTCAATTTCGTTGTGCAACTGGCTCTTCTGGATAACCCCGAGTACACCCAGCTCATGGAGCCGGGTCAGGATCAACGGGTTGGAGATCATGGTCAGCACCAGGACCTGCACGTTCGGGAAGTGTCGCTGTAAATACCCCACGAGCTTCAGGCCATCGCCGTAGGGGGAGTCGGCGGGCATGTTGAAGTCGGTGATCACCAGGTCGACCGGCTGCTGTTCCAGCAGCTCGATCAGGCCGACGGAGCTGACGGCTTCGCCGACCACGCTGAAATGCACATCGCGCTCTACCAGTTCGCGTACGCCGAGCAACACGATAGGGTGATCGTCAGCGATGACAACGTTTAGTTTTTTCATGACCGGTCGTCCGTAAGGTTTGCTGAAAAAGTGGGGGGTAGTCATTCGACGGCGAGCAGCACAGCGCCCAGCGCTTCAAGGACGTCAAGCACCTCCTGCGCCAGGGCCGGGGTGATGGTCAGCCCGGTCAGCCGGCACTCGAGCTCGGCGCAGGTCTGCGCCAGGGCAAGGGCCTGCACCACGGCCAATGACCCGGCAATGCTGTGAAGTTTCTGCGCCACGCCGTCGGCATCGCCACGCTCAAGCGCGGTGCGGGTGTCCTGCATGTCCTGTTGCAGGGTACTGACAAACAGCGCCCGCATCTTCGCTGACAACTGCAGCGGTGTTGCAGGCGCTTGCGGGAGCGGGGGGAGGGTGGCGCCGATGGCATGCGCCGACTGGTTCGCTCTGCAGTGCTTGAGCAATTGCGTGCGCAAGGTCTGCAGGTTCAGCGGCTTGACCAGCCAGGCATTCATGCCCACGGCCGCGCAGCGTTCACCTTCCTCGCGCAGGGCATTGGCAGTGACGCCGATAATGGGCACCTGAGTATCCCGTTGGCGCAAGGCCGAGGCCAGTTCGTAGCCATTGGTGATTGGCATGTTGACGTCGGTCAGGACCAGGTCGAACCGCCCGGGCAGCCATTGGGCCAGCGCCTGTTCACCATTGTCGGCAACCGTGACGGTACAACCCAGCGCTTCCAGTTGTTCCTTGATGATCGCCTGGTTGATCGGATTGTCTTCAGCCACCAGTACCCGCAGGTTCAGGGCCAGGGCCTGGTGCGGCACCGGTGCCTGGTGTTGGGGGTTGCCCCCTTGCTGCGCCAGGTAGACCGCCCAGGCGATAGCGCGCACATCGTGGGCATCGACTTCCCAGCCTTGGGCCGAATGCTGCGGCGGGTTACGGGCGCCTGCGGCGGCGATAATCCGCGCTCCGGGCCAGGGCGTTTCGTTGCCCAGCGGCAACATATCCACCAACAGTGTCGAGGCCGCTGCCGGTTTCATCTCGGCACCTGCGGGCCAGGCTTGTGCGCCCAGGCGATTGAGCCAGGTGCACAGGTGCTGCGCCAGCTCCTGGGTCGGAGCACGCACGCAAACCGGCGCAGCGCCCGGCTCGAACGCCGGGCAATCGGCCAGCTCGCCCGGTCGGCACTCAAGTGCCAGTTGCAGGGAAAAACTGCTGCCCAGGCCAGGTTCGCTGACGACCTTGAGCTGGCCGGCCATCAATTCACACAGCCACCAGCAAATTGCCAGGCCCAACCCTGCACCGGCTTCACTGGAGGCGTCGCGCACCTGGTAGAACGGATCGAACAACTGCGCCTGCTGGGCCTGGGAAATACCGATGCCCGAGTCGCTGACCTGCCACTGCAGGCTGGCTTCCTCGCCACTGCGTTGCAGTACCCGCAGGCGCAGCACCACCCGGCCGTGATCGGTGAACTTGATCGCGTTGCTCAAGAGGTTATTGAGGATTTGCCGGATGCGCAGCGGATCGCCGCGCACCCGGTCAGGGAGTGTGGCGTCAATGCAGGCATAGAGCTGCAACCCCTTGGCCTGGGCGGAGGCGCTGTAGGTGCGCACGGTGTCTTCGGTCAGTTCCAGGGGGCAGAAGTCCTGGGCTTCCAGGGTCATTTGCCCGGACTCGATCTTCGACACGTCCAGTACATCGCTGATCAACTGGAACAAGGTTGCCGAGGAACGCTGGATGGTGTCCAGGTACTGCTGCTGACGCGGCTCGAGCGCCGTCAGCCCCAGCAGTTCGAGGGTGCCCAGCACGCCGTACAGCGGCGTGCGGATCTCGTGGCTCATGGTCGCCAGGAACCGGGTCTTGGCTTCGTTGGCCGAGTCGGCGGCTTTGCGTGCCTGTTCCAGCGCCACGGCGTCCTCGACCCGGCGGGTGACATCATGGATGGCGCACAGCCAGACATCCTGGCCGTGATAGCGGGTGGAAATGAAATCGACGTGCAGGTGACGGCCGTCGACCTCAAGGTCGGTCTGCCCGGAGCGGGTAAGGTCGTGCTGGCGGTTGAGGGCGTTGATCAGCTTGGCACTGTCCTGCCATTGCTGGGCGCGCGGGTTCTCCATCAACACCTGATGATCGCTGCGGCGGACCACGCACAGGCCGGTCGGCGCGGTGTCGATGACAGTGCGGCTGAACGCCTCGCTTTCGGCGATGCTCTCATGGGCCTGGTGGGCCGGCAGCACCACCCGGCGTTTGTACCAGCGGTTGAAGGCCCAGCCGCCGCCCAGCGCCGCCAGCAGCGCCAGCAACAGGCCAAGCAACGGCCAACGGGCGTAATTGAGGAAACTCTTGATACTGATGACGTAGATCCCCGTCCAGGGTTGCCCCTGGGTGCTGGATACCTTGAACACCAGCCCGTCACTGTTGAAGTTCAGCCCTTCATGCAGGTGCAGTTCAGGCTTCACCGCACCGATCAGCGCTTCGCCGGAGGGGGCGATCAGGGTGAAATGGTCGTAGATCGTCCACTGCATGATCCGCTCGACGTCGTTGACCTGGGACAGGTTCAGCAGTGACGCGACCACCACCCAGGGGCTGGCACCCTGGATGTTCAGATGGGTCGAGGACAGGTCGAGATTGACGTAGCCGAGCACGGACGGGATGGCAACGTTATCGGATGCTTCGTTGTACTGCACCCAGTGAACCTGGTTGTCCAGCGGCTTGGGATTGTTGTCGTGCAGCCGCTGCAGCACCTGCTTCATCACTGCGACGAACTCGCCACCCTGTATCTGACCTGCGTCGCGCAAGCGTCCGGCGGCGGGCACGGCAATGTCGAAGTTGTCCGGAACGTTGAACAGGAACACCTGTGGTGACTGAAAGTGCGAGGCAGACCAGAAGGCGCTGTAGTAATCGGCCAGGTGCGCCCCGAGGGTAAAGACTTTCGCCTGTTGGCTCGGTGCAACACTGTCCGGGTTGATCTTCACGCTGAACGGCAACGAGAACGAAAACTGTTGCCCCTGATAGATGTCAGGGCCTTCATCGGGCAGTGCCTTTTGCAGCGATATGGGTGAGACCAGTGAGTCCAGCAGTTCACCCTTGGCACTCTGCGCAGACACCGTGTCGAGAAAGGCTTCCTGCTCGCGCAGGTTTTCCAGCACCCGGGCAAAGTGGAACCGCACCGTGTCGTGCTGTTCTTCGAGCGTGCGCTGCACCCCCCAATAGCTGATGCCCATCAACAGCAGTACGGTGGTGCACAGCACGGTCAGGCCTCTGTTCAGGCGCAGCGAGCTGTTGGCCAGCTTCTCGAAGAAAGCGTTGGGATGATTCATCGCGGGGCCACCCGGAAGGTGAGCGCAAAGCGGTTGTGCACGGAGACCTCGAAGCAAGAGACGTTCAAACGCACATGCCTGCGGGTCAATACGCGCTTGCCGGACCGTCATGGGTCAACAACTGCTGGAACTGACTCGAAGACACGGCTTGGGAAATCAGGAAACCCTGGACCTGAGTGCAGTCGATTTTACGCAACAGAGCAAGTTCCTGCGCGGTTTCTACACCTTCGGCCACGACGGTCAGACCCAATTGCCGGCCCAGCGCGACAATGCTGGTCAACGCCTGGGCCAGCTCTTCGTTCTCGTTGCAGCCCTGCACCAGCGCCCGATCGATCTTCAGCTCGGTAAAGGGCGTCGACACCAGGTTCATGTAGGAGCTGTAGCCCTTGCCGAAATCATCTTGCGACAGGCCGAACCCCATGATCCGCAGCCGGCAGGCGCCGGCGTAGAAATTGCTGATGTCCTGCGGTACCGAGCACTCCATCAGCTCGAAGCAGATTTTCCCCGGTACCCCTTGCTGATCGTGAACAAACGCCAGAATGCGATCGGCCAGGTCATGGCTGTTGAGCAGGTGGGTGGGCAGGTTGATGGACACCGGAATGTCATAGCCCTGCTCACGCCACTGCGCCTGGGCTTTGATCGCCTGGCCCAGCACGTGCCACAACAGGGGTTCTTCCAGGCCGTAAAGCTTGAGCGCGGTGAGGAACATGCCCGGCAACAGCACCCCGTACTCGGGGTGCATCCAGCGCACCAGTGCCTCGGCGGCGACGATGCGACCATTGGCCAGGGCCTTCTTGGGTTGAAACCAGGCCTGCAGCTGACCGTTGTCGAGGGCATCGAGGATCGCCTGGCGCTCGAAGCCCGGGGTGGGCTCGGGCTGCGCGGCATTGCGCAAGCCCATGAGTTGATCGGTCAGGCTGCGCAGGGCGGCGGCCTTGACCGGTTTCGAGATCAGGCCGATGACCTTCACTCCCAGGTTGCGCGCCACCAGGCTGGCCGCCATCAGCATACGCCGCGAGGTTGCACTCATGATTGCCAGGGCTGGCCTGCAGCGCAGGGCTGCCAGGCCCTGGATGAACTGCACGCCATCCATGCCGGGCATCAGCAGGTCGGTGAGGACCAGGTCGAACTGACGTCGCTTCAAGCGCGCGAGCGCTTCGGCGCCATCGCATGCCACCTCCAGATGGAAATCACCCAGTTCGCTGAACAGGTGTTGCAGGTACAGGTGCTGGAAGGGGTGGTCTTCGACAATCAGAATGCTACAGGGCTTCATGGGGAGTTCTTTCATAAGGCGCCAGGTAATTGAACAGGGCTCTGAGCGTGAAAGGCTTGACCAGGCAGTGGTTCATACCCGCCGCCAGGCACAAGGCCGCTTCACCGCGCAGGGCGTTGGCGGTGGCACCGATGATGGGCGCCGTGCAGCCCAGGCGACGCAGCTCCCGAGCCAGCTCGTAACCATTGAGCCCAGGCATGTTGACGTCGCTGAGGACCGCGTCGAATTTTCCGTTGTCCCAGAGCGACAAGGCCTCGTTGCCATTGGCGGCCAGCTCCACGGTGCAGCCGAGCTCTTCCAGTTGATCGCGCAGGATCAGTTGATTGATCACGTTGTCTTCGGCGACCAGGATGTGCAGGTTCAGCTGCTTGAGGTCGAACGGATCGAACGCCTCCCGGGGGCTTGCCACCCACAGCCCTTGGGCCAGGCTGACGGCCTGGTGAATGGCCGGCAAGTCGTTGAGGTTGACCTTCCAGGCGCCGGACATGATCTGCGGTTCGTTGCTGCCATCGCCGCAGGCCAGCACCAGCGGGCCGAGCCAATGGGGCTCCAGGCGCTGCTCGAAAGCGCTGGCGTGCAGTTCGATCAGGACACTTTGCGTGGCAAGGTCGGCGCTGGGCGGGCGACCGATTTGCGGACGGGCGCCCCAGCGACGCAACCAGCCACTGACGACCTCGGCCAGTTCGCGGATCGGTGAAACCACATGGACGATCTCCGGCAGCAGGCTGGGCATGGTGCTTGGCAGGGTATTGCCCGAGGGTTGCTCCAGTGGCAGGGTCAGGGAAAAACTGCTGCCCAGCCCCAGTTCGCTGACCATGCGGATACTGCCGTTCATCAAATGGGTCAGGCGCTGGCAGATGGGCAGACCAAGCCCCGTACCCGCCACCACATTGGTGTTGCCATCGATCTGGTAGAACGGATCGAAAATCAACGCCTGATCGTCCTGGCTGATCCCTTTGCCGGTGTCCGAGACTTGCCATTGCAAGGTAGCGCGCTCGCCTTCGCGGCACAGCAGCCTGACCCGCAGGACCACCCGTCCGGCGTCGGTGAACTTCACGGCGTTGTTCAGCAGGTTGTTGAGGATCTGGCGGATTCTCGTGGCATCGCCGATAACCCGCTCCGGCAACTGCGGGTCCAGGCAGGCATACAGCTGCAAGCCTTTGCTGCGGGCGGCGGCGGCATAGCTCTGGATGACTTCCTGTACCAGCCCCAGTGGGCAGAACTCGCTCGACTCCAGCACCAACTGGCCCGCTTCGATTTTCGACACGTCCAGCACATCGCAGATCAACTGCAACAAGGTTGCCGAGGAGCCTTCGATCGCCCGCAGATAGTCGCGCTGCTGGACGTCCAGTGGCGTACGCGCGAGCAGTTCCAGGGTGCCCAGCACACCGTACAGCGGGGTGCGGATTTCGTGGCTCATGGTTGCCAGGAACAACGTCTTGGCTTCGTTGGCGGCATCGGCCAGTTGCCGCGCCTGTTGCAGCGCCTCTTCGATCTGGGTACGGGCGCTGATGTCGCTGAAGGCGCACAACAGCACGTCCTCGCCCTTGTAGCGGGTGGGCGAGCTGCTCAAGTACAGGTGGCGGCCATCGGCGGTTTCAAAATAGTCGGTGAAGGTCGCCGACGTGCCAGCAAAGGCCTGGCAAATCCAGCCGGGGCACAACTGCTCGCGCTCACCGCCCTGGCCCAGCCACTGTTGGGACAGAGTGTTTTCCAGCACCACCTGGCCATCGGCGCGGCGCAGTACGCACAGCGCCACAGGGGCGGTCTGGATCACGTCGCGGCTGAACAGCTCGCTTTCGACCACGGCCTGGATCCGGTGGATGGTCGGGGTGATGAAACGATGCTCCAGGCGCCGGATCAGCAGCCACACCAGGCTGATACTCAGCAGGCAGAACAGCAGGGCGCCCAACAGTTGCGATACCAGCGCGGCGAGCAGCGCCTGCAGGCTGATGGAATACACCAGTTGCCAGTCGGATGACTTGAGTTGTTTGCGAATCACCAGGTGATCGGGCAGCCAGCGTTCGCCAACCAGCCCGAAGAAGTTCTCGCGCTGCAGTTGCAACAGGTTCTGGCTCAAGTGTGCGCTGTGGCTATTGGTAAACAACAGCATGCCCTGGGCGTTGAACATCATGAACTCGCCGGCGCTCTGGTCGTTCAAGGCGCTGGAGACTTTACGGCCATCCATTTCCAGGCCCAGCCAGCCGGAGTCCACGTCACGTTCGTCCAGGCGGATGAAAATGTACAGCTGTGCATGCTTGGCCGATTGATGAGTCAGCCAAAGCTCTTCATGGGGTGAGTTGTTTTCGCGCTTCAAGGTTTCCAGGCTTTTGAGCATCGCCTGAGGAAAGGTTCTCGGCATCGGCGTCGCGGTGTACAGGCGTTTTACCTGTGCGTCGGTGCCGCTGCTGACGTAAATCAGATTGACCTGCTTGGCTTTCAAGTTGTCGCGCATGCGCTGGGTCAGCCCGATGCGCCACTGCTTGCCGGGCGTGGTGCCCAGCAGCAGGTGGATTTCTTCATCGGACATCGGTGGCACGCTTCGGGATTTACGCGTGGCCGACAGGCTGAGGCTCTCGAGCAGGGCCTGGCGGGTGGTGAAAAACGTATGGGCCTCGGCGATCGCGCTGCTCATGTAGCCACGACGCTGCGACACTTCATTGGTGAAGGTGAACAACAAAAAGTTGTACACCCCGCCCAGAATGCCGATCAGCAACACCACAGCGAAAATGCGCAACAAGCGTCGCGCCGCATGGGGGGTGGAAAGGATCGGGTTGATCTGATGCAGGTACGTCTTCAATCTCATGCCGGCACTTTAGGCACGCGGGGGTGCCGGCGATATAAGACGATCCTTAATTGACTACAGGTAGCTCATGATGAAGGTCACGGCAGTGTTGGCGCTGCCTGCTTCAAGGTGATCTTCGGCCAGGCGGTAGTAGGCGGCGGCCAAGGGGATTTTGAAGTCGGTACCCAAGGGGTCGAAGCCATTGAACGGATACGAGGTGTCCAGGGCAATGGGTTGTCCTGAATCGTTCATCAACTGCAAGCCGA
Source organism: Pseudomonas sp. JV241A (assembly GCF_900275665.1). NCBI lineage: Bacteria > Pseudomonadati > Pseudomonadota > Gammaproteobacteria > Pseudomonadales > Pseudomonadaceae > Pseudomonas > Pseudomonas sp. JV241A. The sequence goes on along the minus strand of NZ_OPYO01000014.1, from coordinate 37,148 downwards.
TGCCCTTGGCCGTGGATTCGCCATTCAGTGCCACGACACCGTTTTTTGCATCGATGACCCGAGTGGTGGCCTTGAGTTGGTACGTCACTTTCTTGATGCCGCGCTGGCACTGGTTCAGGGCAATGTTGAACTTGATCACCCGCGGGGTATCGCCACTTTTTTCGAATTCCTGCAGGCGGTAGTCGTCACCCATCGATACCGGCACCGAGGGTGTTTGGCAGGAGGCGGTATTCAGGTGAATGGGCTTGAGCAGGTTGAACTTGATGAACACCAGGTCAGTAACTTGCAGGTTGCCCAGAAAACCGGCGGGAATTTCGTTGGTCGCTGACAAATCGCCGGATTTGAACACTTCGAGCGTGTAGTTACCGTCGTCGGTTGTATAGGTCCCTGCGCCTATGTTAAACGGCGGTGGCATGTAGGGGATGTTCGGGTTGGGGGTGCCCATGCGAAATGAAAGCCCGCTCTTGCCCAGGGGGTAAGTACTGTCTACCGGAATACCCAGGGCAGGGTTCATGGCGAATCCGTATCGTGTTGCTGCCGCACACGTGAAGACATGCTCTGCTGAGTTAAGGCTTTGCTGATAAACGATAGTGCCAATGGGGGCGTCCTGGGGGATCGTCAAGCTGTCAGCGGTCAAACCGGCGCCGAAGTTCACCGTGGTCTCTTTGTTGTGCTTGTCACTAAAGGTAAAGGTGCAATTGGCAGCCATTGCATCGGGGCCAACTGCCCATGCGACTACGCAAGCGATGCCCAATAAAATGCGCTGCCAGGTTGAAAAATCCATGGTGATGACGGTACACGGTGATGAAGATGCGATGCATCTCTAGTGTCCATGCCCAGACGCGAACATCAGGCGATTCTTAGAGTGCATCGCCGCTGTTGGCGCAACTAGGCAAACGACCCCGTGCGTACCTCGCCGCCCCGTACATAACGCGCCACCAGCACACCGCTGGGCAAGGGTGAAATCGACAGCGCGCCGATCATCTGTGTACTATCGCGCCCAGGCCAATGCTGCCTGCCGCTCGCGCCCACAAGGGCATGGTGAAAGCATGTAAAGAAGCACCCGAACCCTGTCGCTTTTCTTGCAGTCGAGGTTTGGCAACGCGAGCACCACACGGCCTCGGCTTCAGGAGGAACGATGATTTCAAACGAGCAAGCCAAACAGATGGCCAAGCGCCTGCGCGTGTCGCTGCAAGCGCATAGCCCAGCGCTTTCACACGCTGCTGCGCTGGAACTGGTGGCGCAGCAACTGGGCTACAAGGACTGGAACACCGCCGCCGCGCTGTTGCCCCCAGACACCCCGCCAGCGGCGATCCGCTTCGACAAGCCCATCCCCATCCTGCGCAGTTTCGATGAAGCCAAGGCCCGCGAGTTCTACCTGGGTTTTCTCGGTTTCAGCGTCGAGTTCGAGCACCGCTTCGAGGCCGATTTGCCGCTGTACCTGGGCATCAACCGCGATGGCCTGCAGTTGCACCTGTCCGAGCATCACGGCGATGCCAGCCCGGGGGCGACGATCTTCGTGCCCATGCACAATATCGAGCAACTGCGCGACGAACTGCAGGCCAAGCGCTACGGCTATGGCCGGCCGGACATCGTCGAGCAGGGCTGGGGCAAGGTGCTGGAGGTCTATGATCCGTTTGGCAACCGGATTCGCTTCTGCCAGAGCTGATGGACCCTGATAGAGCTGTGCTGGCCTCATCGCGGGTCAAGCCCGCTCCTACAGGAGCGAGCTTGACCCGCGATTGAGCGCGAAGTGGCTCAACGCACGCGCTGGGCAATCCACTGCCGGTACTGGCGGGCGCGCAGCGCATTGCCCAGTTGCTGGCCGATCAGCGCCCACAGCGGCGATACCTGCGGGCGGGGCGCCTTGCCCTGGCTGAGCTTGCGCAGCTGGAACTTGACCAGGGCCATGTTGGCCAGCGATGCCAGCGGCTTGTTCTTCCAGGTGATCGGCGCCAGCGCCGGCGCCGTGCCCTTGCCTTGCTGCCAGGCGCGGGGCAGGTTGGGGTCGATGGCCAGCGCCGTGCCGATGCCGACCATGGCCACGCCACTGTCGACCACCTGCTGGGCCACCGGCAGGCGACGGATGCCGCCAGTGACCATCAGCGGCATGCTCGCCACCTTCTGTACGTCGCGGGCGAACTCCAGGAAGTAGGCTTCCCGGGCCAGGGTGCGTCCGTCGCGAGCCTCGCCCTGCATGGCCGGGGCTTCGTAACTGCCACCGGACAATTCCACCAGGTCGACGCCCCGGCCGTTGAGCAGTTGCACCACCTGGCGGGCATCGTCGGCACTGAAGCCGCCGCGTTGAAAGTCGGCGGAGTTGAGCTTGACCGCCACGGCAAACTGCGGCGCCACCACGGCGCGCACCGCCTTGACGATCTCCAGCAGCAGCCGTGCACGGTTTTCCAGCGAGCCGCCCCAGGCGTCGTTGCGCTTGTTGCTCAGCGGCGAGAGGAACTGGCTCAGCAGGTAACCATGCGCGGCATGAATCTCAACCCCGGTGAAGCCGGCCTGTTCGGCCAGTTGCGCGGTACGGGCAAAGCGCTGGATGACCTCGACGATCACCGCTTCGGTCATCGCCTGGGGCGTGTTGAAGTGTTTGGACAGTTTGCCCATTTCCAGCGCCACCGCCGAAGGTGCCCAGGTCGGTTGACCGAGGTTGGCCGGCATCTGCCGCCCGGGGTGGTTGATCTGCAGCCAGAACTGCGCCCCATGGCTACGGCCGACGCTGGCCCAGCGCTTGAACTTGGCCAGTTGCCGGTCATCTTCGAGCACCACGCCGCCCGGGCCGGTCATGGCGCGGCTGTCGACCATCACATTGCCGCTGATCAGCAGGCCCGCGCCACCGTCGGCCCAGGCCTGGTACAAACGCAGCAACTCTGCGGACGGCGCCTGGTCGGCGTCGGCCATGTTCTCTTCCATCGCGGCCTTGGCCAGGCGGTTGGGGATCTCGCTTGCGTTGGGCAATGTCAGCTTGTCGAACACGTTCATGGGGAGTGCCTCGTTTGATCGTGTTCAAACCATAACCTTAAAGTTAACTTTAATGTCAACAGGCTTTTTCAGGGGGTGAAGCAGGGTGCCAGGGCAGGGCCCTGGCACCGCAGTATCAGCTGCGTATGAAGGCCAGCAGGTCGGCGTTGATGATATCGGCATGGGTGGTGGGCATGCCGTGGGGGTAGCCCTTGTAGGTTTTCAGGGTGCTGTTGCTGAGCAGCCTGGCCGACAGCAGGCCTGAATTTTCATAGGGCACGATCTGGTCATCGTCGCCGTGCATCACCAGCACTGGCAGGGTGAGGCGCTTCAAGTCCTCGGTAAAGTCGGTCTGCGAGAAGGCGACGATGCCGTCGTAGTGGGCCTTGGCGCTGCCCATCATGCCCTGGCGCCACCAGTTGAGGATCACCCCTTGCGAAGGTGTCGCCCCGGGGCGGTTGTAGCCGTAAAACGGCCCGGCGGGAATGTCGTGGTAGAACTGCGCGCGGTTGGCCGCCAGTTGCGCCTGCAGGTCGTCGAACACCGACTTGGGCAGGCCGCCGGGGTTGCTGGCGGTCTGCACCATCAACGGTGGCACCGCCGCCAGGATCGCCGCCTTGCTGGCGCGGTCCTGGCCGTGGCGGGCCAGGTAATGCACCACCTCGCCGCCGCCGGTGGAATGTCCGACATGCACTGCGCCGCGTACCCCCAGGTGATCGACCAGCGCCGCCACGTCATCGGCGTAATGGTCCATGTCGTGGCCATCCCAGACTTGACTGGAGCGCCCGTGGCCGCGGCGGTCATGGGCGATAACCCGATAACCCTGGGCCAGGAAGAACAGCATCTGCGCATCCCAGTCGTCACCGCTGAGCGGCCAACCGTGGTGGAAGAAAATCACCTGGGCATCGCGCGGGCCCCAGTCTTTATAGAAGATTTCAACGCCGTCTTTGGTTGTGACGAATGCCATGTTCGTTGCTCCTCTGTGATGTGTTTGCTGCGTCCTAGGGTTAAAGTAAGGTTTAAGGTCACTGCCCTATTGAAGGCGAGCTATGAGAATAGGAGAACTGGCGAAACGCAGCGGCCTGAGTGCCTCGCGAATTCGCTTTTACGAGACCAGCGGCCTGATCAGATCGGTGGTGCGCAAGGCCAACGGCTATCGCGACTACGCCCCGCAAGCGCTGTGGACCCTGCAGATCATCACCAGCGCCCAGGGCGCAGGGTTTAGCCTTGAGGAGATTCGTCAGCTGCTGCCGGCCAATGCCGACGGCTGGCAGCATGACGCGCTGCTGGCCGGGCTCAAGCGCAAGGTCGCCGAGATCGAAGTACTGCAAGCACAACTGGCGCAGAACCGCGAGCAGTTGCTGGTGGCCATCGACAGTATCGAAAACCGCCCCGAGGACCGCGACTGCACCGACAATGCCAGGATGCTGATGGAACGGCTGCTGGAACAGGGGCGAGCGGGGCAGGCGTGAATGCTTTGGGGGATCAGCGCTGACGCTGCAGCCCCTCTGCGCCAACCGCGCCAGCCGGCAACCCTTCGACAAATGCCGCAATCTGGCGGCTGCCGCGCACATGCACCACCGGTACCTGCGGGCCGATGGTCTCGCGCACCGCCTCGATCCCCGGGCGATAACCGCGATTGAAGGTCCAGACAAACTTCAAGAAAGTCAGAAACGCCCGGTCGAGCTTTTCGCTGCAGCCGTCCGCCAGGTCAGGCCGAGGGCGATTCAACACACTGCGCTTGATCACCCGCATCAAGCAGGTCAGGCGCGGCGTATCCAGCCAGATCACCAGGTCAGCCCGGGGCAGGCGCAGGTCAAACGTGCGTCGCGCATAGTTGCCTTCACACACCCAGGTGTCCTGCGACACCGCCTCGCGCACCCGCGAGCGGAACTGCTCGGCATCGGGTTCGACCCAGCCGGGTTCCCAGAACAGCCTGTCCAGGTGCACCACCGGCAAGCCCAGTTGTTTGCCGAGGGCGCGGGCGAGGGTGGACTTTCCGCTGCCAGCGTTGCCCAGAATGACGATCCGTTGCATGAGGGACTACCTTGTCGGGAAAAAAGCCGGCGATTGTGCCGGTTTTGCCGGGGAAATTAAACAAGGACTGGCGGCACGCCATCGCCGCTGTGGTGGTGTGATGCCGTTGCGCTAACGATGAAAGTCCCATGCACGTCGGCGCGAATATGGGCTTTAATGTCCGTGCAACGCACCTGTGCTCAACATTGGATTTCGACCGCATGCGAGATGGGCCCAACAGCCCGCTTCAGAATGCTATGCGCTTGTCCGATCAAGGAAGATAACAACATTGAAAACAGCTTTCGGCGCCCTGTTTCTGATCTGCCTGACTGCCAGCGCATTCGCTGACGATAACCCGGTTGGCTTCCAGTCCTCCACGCTGCTGGACACGCATAATAATCGCACGCTGGAGATGGTCGTCTGGTACCCCAGTGCAACCACCGCCACCACGCAATTGATCGCCGATAATGCGGTGTTTGTCGGTGCTTCTGCCGTTCGTAACACGCCACCGGCTGCTGGCGAACACCCATTGGTAGTGCTCTCCCATGGTTTTGGGGGCAACTGGGGCAACCAGACCTGGCTTGCCAGTGCGCTGGCCCACAAGGGTTACATCGTCGCCGCGGTCAACCACCCCGGCACCACTAGCCGTGACCGTAGCCCTCAAGCAGCGGCGCAGTTATGGCAACGGCCCGTGGATCTGAGCCGAGCCATTGAAGCGGTCACGACTCAACCTGAAAAATTTGGCCAGGTCGCGAAGCGCCGAATTGCGGTAGTGGGCCATTCACTGGGTGGCTGGACCGCCATGGAGATCGTCGGGGCTCGTTTCGACCCAGACCGATTTGCCCGTGACTGCAAAGCCCACCCGCAGTTGGTCAGTTGCACCGTTTATCAACAGATGAACGCCGAAAGCACTTCAGCATTGAAGGCCGGGTTGGCCGGTGATTTGCGCGATAAACGCGTCACTGCGGTGGTTACACTGGACCTGGGCCTTTCACGCGGGCTGACCGATGAAAGCCTTGCGGCGCTGCCGGTACCAGCGCTAGTGATCGCTGCCGGCGTACCGTCGCAAGAGCTCCCCGCTCAGTTGGAGTCCGCCAACTTGGCCAAACGCCTGCCCCAAGCGTCAAGCCGTTACGTCGAAATCAGCGACGCAAGCCACTTCAGCTTCATGTCGGTGTGCAAACCTGGTGCGGTGGCAGTGCTCGAAGAAGCAGTACCAGGCGATGGCATCATCTGCCGAGATGGCGACAACGGCCGCCCACGTGGGTTGATCCAGCAGCAGATTACCTCGCTGATCACTGAGTTTCTGACGCAGTCATCTGGCAACAGCGAGGACATGTTGTAAACCATCAGTATTAGGGGGGCGGTGCTTGTCTACAAAGCCTGCACTGCAGGCTGGGAACCTGGCGAATAGCCTTGATTGTTGACGGGTAACCACTAGCCTTTACACATCTTCGCGTCACCCCCTCAAGGCAGGAGAGCACCCATGAGCAAGCCAGGCAATACCGTGATGCTGCGCTTTGATCCGGCATTTGCGTCATTGCGTGACGGCCTTTCGGTTGCCCTGCAGATCGGCGACACGCTGTGGCTGGCCAACGACGAAACCACCAGTCTGGAACGCCTGACCATCCAGTCCGCAGCACCCGGCGAGGCTGTGATGTGCGATGAGCACCACGCCTTCCCGCTCATGGAATACCTGAGCCTGCCCATACCCGATCCAGACGCCGAGATCGACATCGAGGGCCTGGCCTATGCCCCTGACGGGGGGTATCTCTGGGTCGTCGGCTCCCATAGCCTCAAGCGCAAGAAGGCGGATGCCGACAAATCCGCGCAGAAGAACATCAAGCGCCTGTCGACCGTAGAGGCTGACGGCAATCGCTTTCTGCTGGCGCGTCTCCCTGTGGTGCAGCAGAACGACCGCTATGAGCTCGCCGAAAAGGTGGATGGCGATGGACGTACGGCGGCGCAGTTGCATGGCAACGCGCTCGGCAACGACCTGACCGCGGAAATCGCCAAGGACGATCAGCTACGCGACTTTCTGCGCATCCCGGGCAAAGACAACGGTTTCGACATTGAAGGCTTGGCCGTCATCGGCTCGCGCCTGCTGTTGGGGCTTCGGGGGCCCGTGCTGCGCGGCTGGACCGTGCTGCTGGAGATCGAACCCGAAGCCGACGGCGACTCGACCGACACCCTGGTGCTGAAGAAGATCGGCCCGGGTGGGCGTCGCTACCGCAAACACTTTTTTTCGCTCAATGGCCTGGGGGTGCGAGACCTGTGCACCCGCGGCGACGACCTGCTGATTCTGGCGGGGCCGACCATGGACCTGGACGGCCCGGTCACGGTGTTCCGTTGGCGCGGCGGCTTCGCAGCCGATGAAGAGCAGGTGGTGTTCGCCGATCAATTGGAGACGGTGCTGGAGGTGCCGTTCGGCAAAGGCGACGACCATGCAGAGGGCATGTGTTTGTTCAAATCGGCTGAGGAGAGCAGGGAGCTTTTGCTGATCGTCTACGACGCTGCCGCGCAGCGTCGTAAACACGGTGACCGGAGTGTCGAAGGGGACCTGTTTACCCTCGATTAACGGCGGCGCACTCGCCAGGCAAGGTCGGAGCGCCGCACACTATCGTGCTAGCGCTATTCGTCCACGCTGACACCCGATCCGCCTAATTCGCTAGGGACATCCTTCAGCTTGGGCAACCCGTCTTTGATGCGCAGGTGGGTCTCCTGATAGTGGACGTGAACGCCTGGCGAATACGCGAAATCCGGGATGACGGCGGCATACACGTCGATGAGCCCCATCCCCGGGTGTTCGGTGAAAATATGCCCGCCGCAATGCTTGCACCATTTGCGAAAACTCTGCGGTGTCTTGTTGTAAGTGCCAATGTTCTCAGCCCCCCGCGTTACTTGCACTGCCTCGGGTTTCCACAGCGTGAAGGCATTGACCGGCGCGGCTGACCAATGTCGACACGACTCGCAATGGCAATAGCCCATTGCGGCTGGCTCACCGCTGACGGTGAACTCGACTGCGCCGCAAAAACAACTGCCCTTGTAAGACTTTTGAATGCTCATGGAATGACTCCTTGATCAGTTGCTACACACATCGCTGAAGTGGGAATGGATCGCCTGAGGGTCGGTTAGTTTCATCCGTCGGTGAAGCGCACCGCTGTCGCCGGCGTGCGTCGCACCTGCAACTGGAAAATGTCAGGGCGCGCATAGTGCCCGGTGACGTCAAGCGCCCGCCGCGCCGGCGCCACGAGTGACACGTCAATGTCTGCATACAGAATGCCTGCCTCTCGGTGTAATGGACCGGCTGTGATCCGGCCTTGCGGGTTGACCACCACCGAGTCGCCGTCGTTGATCCACTCTTGCGGATCGGGAAACAGTTGCGTGCGCGCCGGAAAGTCATCGGGAATGTCGCTGCCGCGCAACGCGGTGCCACTGCCCAGCACCCAGCATCGACCTTCGAGTGCAATGTGACGCATCGTGCTGATCCAGCCCTCGCCGGTGTCGTACGTGGGGGCGACGTAGATTTCCACTCCTTGGGCATACAAAGAATAGCGCGCCAAGGGCATGTAGTTTTCCCAGCAGATGAGCGCACCAATGCGCCCGACGGGTGTATCGACCGTACGCAACCCTGACGCATCACCGAAACCATGGACCATGCGCTCGGGGTTCGTTGGCATCAGCTTGCGATGCCGGTTGAGCACTTCGCCGTTCGTACCGATAACGACTACGCTGTTGTAGAGCGTGCCGCCGCCATTACGCCGGTCGCATTCATTGATACCGCATACGATTGTCACGGCGTGAGCGCTGGCGGCCTCGCACAAATCGTTCAGGTCGCCGTTGGCGATATCAACGGCGTTGGCCAGCAGACGCGTGTGCAACTGGCCGATTACAGCCCCGTCTTTTCCCGCCGCCAGCCGCCAGATCCACGACGGGTAACCTGGAATGTACGATTCGGGCAAAACGATCAGCGAGGCGCCCGCCGCCGCGGCCTCAGCGACCGATTGCACGGCCCGGGCGATGGTCGCGCTGCGATCGAGCAGCACGGGCGGACGCTGAATGATGGCTATCTTGGTCATGGCGTTCTCCTGAGGCGGTGGCTTTCACAGGTTTCAGCGTGCACGCGTCGAAGGCACGAGGCTAGTTCAGAATCTGAAGCGTTGTAGTTGCGGAGTACAGGCGATGGATGAAAGCTACGGTCAGTTCTGCACGGTCGCGCGCGGTGCCGAAGCACTGTGCGAGCGCTGGACGCCTTTGGTCGTGCGCGAGCTGCTATGCGGCAGCAAGCGCTTCAATGAACTGCACCGCGGCGTACCACGGATGTCCACCAGCTTGCTGGCACAGCGGCTGCGCCACTTGGAAGCTATCGGTGTCGTACATCGCACGGCCGCAGGCAAAGTCTGGGAGTACAGCCTGACCGAGGCAGGCGAGGATTTGCGCCCCATCATAATGGCGCTAGGCCATTGGGGGGCGCGCTGGATAGGGAGTCGCCTTCGCGATAACGAACTCGACGCGGGCCTGCTCATGTGGGACGTGCGCCGGTTTGCGCGCATCGAGCTGTTCCCGTCCCGGTCGGTGGTCATCCACTTCAGGTTCCGAGACGCGCGCTCCGGCGAGCAAGCGTGGTGGCTGGTGGTCGAACAGGGTGTGGCAGATCTGTGCCGCGACGACCCGGGACGCGAACTCACGCTCGTCGTGGACTCAAGCGTGCGCGCGTTGACCGAAGTGTGGACAGGCGACCGCACACCCAGGGAGGTGCTTCAGTCGCGGGAGTTGCGTGTAGACGGCGCTGAGCAGGATGCGGAAAACTTGTGGCGCTGGCTTGGCACGAGTGCGTTCGCCGGTACCCGGAGCGCTGCAATCCAGCCTGTGCAATAGCCATCGAGAAAGGTAAGCGTTCGACCGTCCGCTTCTGGCCGTTAGCAGCCTGTCACGACTGCTCGCCAACACCCCTTGGCTGCCCATCACCCACAGCAGTTTCTGCAAATCGCTGCCCTGGTATGCAGAACACCCGCTAGCGGCTTCCCGATCATGCACTTTGCATGATGGGAATGCTCTGCAATCGCTGCAACATATTGAATTCACAGGCATTACCAATTGAGCAGGCTTGGCACAGGGCATGCACCCGTTCTACTGAACATTCGATGTTCCTCACGGGAGCTCAAAAACAATGATTACAACATCAGAAACCCACTCGACCACCATCGCCGAAGTGGAAAACCGCTCCGGCGTGTCATGGCCGGCAATTTTTGCAGGCGCGGCAGGTGCGGCGGCGTTGTCGCTGATACTGGTACTGCTCGGTTTTGGGCTGGGCTTTTCGGCCGTTTCTCCGTGGCCTGGCGACGGAATGAGCGCCAAGAGCCTGGGAATATCCACGATTGTCTGGCTGGCGCTGACCCAGATTATCGCTTCCGGCCTGGGGGGGTACCTGGCGGGTCGCCTGCGGGTCAAGTGGGCGAGCGTGCAGGGTGATGAGGTTTACTTTCGCGATACGGCCCATGGCTTTCTGGCATGGGCCGTTGCCACGCTGGTAACGGCAACGCTGGTGGTCGGTTCGGTCAGCAGTATCGTGGGCGGTGGGGTGCAGGCAGGTGCTCAAGTTGCAGCGGGCGCCGCAGACGGCATCACGTCAGCAGCGTCGGCTGCCGCTAGCACCACGGACAGCGACCCCTATGGCTACTTTGTCGACAGCCTTTTTCGTGGCGATAGCACTGTAGCGGTCAATGAGGATGCAACCCAGGGGGTGGTAACCCGGATCATGACTCGCTCGTTGCGCAGCGGCGGGCAGCTTAAGGCCGAAGACCGACTGTACCTGGCGCAACTGGTCAGCCAGCGCACCAACCTGACCCCGGCCCAAGCCGAGCAGCGGGTCGACGAGGTGTTCGCCCAGGCGCGTCAGGCAATAGACGACGCCAAAAGGGTTGCCCGTGAAGCGGCCGATGCCGCCAGCAAGGTGGCTGCGGTGTCGGCATTGTGGATGTTCATCGCTTTGTTGTGCGGGGCATTTTTCGCCAGTCTCGCCGCAACCTATGGTGGCCGCCGTCGCGATGCGGTGATGCCGGTCGATGACTATATCAACGCCCGAGTCCGTTGAACCGAGGAGAACTATCATGCGTTCGCTACTGTTGTTCATGTTGGGTGTGCCTATTCCCGTGATCATCCTGATCGCACTGTTTATGCATTGATTGCCAGGCGATGTCGGCGGCCTTGCCGCCGACACCTGTACTCCCGCGCCATCCCTCAAAAAAACTGCAGCCACCCCTCACTTTTTTGAATTACCACCCGCCAGCCCAACCCCGGCAAAATCCCCGCCCACGCAACACCCAAAAAATTCCATCTCCACGGACGGAGCCCATTGGTATTGCCCCTCGCAATACTCAGCCCAGCCATTTTGGCCGGGCTTTTTTTACTGCCCAGGTGCCCGATTTACCCATGTCTACCCGCGGTCTGAACAACTGGTTCAGCCGGCTGCTGCCGGCCTCTCTGAACATCCCCCCGAAAGAATGGCTACGTGCAGGTGTCGGTGCGTTGCTCGGTCTGTTTCTCGCAGGTTTTGCCTGCAGCCTGGCCTTTGGCCCGACAGTGGCACTGCACCTGCTCGGGCCGCTGGCGGCGTCGGCAGTCCTGCTGTTTGCCGTGCACTCCGGGGCGCTGGCGCAGCCCTGGCCCTTTGTTGGCAGCTATGCCAGCGCGACAGCGGTGGGGCTGGTGCTGCATCACTGCTTTGGTTCGGCCTTGTGGGTCGCGGCGCTGGCCCTGGGCGTGGCGATCCTGGTGATGTGCCTGCTGCGCTGCCTGCACCCGCCGGGTGGCGGCGTGGCGGTGAGTGTGGTGTTGGCGGACTCATCGCTGGCGGCGCTGGGTGACCAGGTGTTCGAGCCAATCATGCTCAATGCCCTGGTACTGGTAGCGGTTGCGGTGATCTACAACCGCCTGACCGGGGTGCGCTACCCGAAAACCGCCGCGCCGCGCAAAGACCTGCACCACACCGCCGATGTGTTGCCGGGTGAGCGGGTCGGGGTCAGTGGCGAGGACCTTGACCAGGCGCTGGAAGAGCTCGGCGAGTTTGTCGACGTCACCCGCGATGAGCTCGAACGCATCATCATGGCCACCGAGCAACACGCGCTCAAGCGCAGCCTGGGTGGCATTACCGCCGCTTCGGTGATGTCGCGGGACGTGCAGTTGGCGACGCCGCAGACCACCTTGCAGCAGGCCTGGCAGCTGTTGTCGAGCCACCATTTGCACACCTTGCCGGTGCTGGATGACGCGCGGCGGCTGGTGGGGATTGTCAGCCTGACTGACCTGGTCGGCCCGGCCATGACTTTGGGGCGTTTCAGCTGGCGCGGGTTGTTCGGGCGCCGGCCCAAGGTGCTGCTGGAGCAGATCATGAGCCGGCCGGTGATCACCGTGCGCAGTGACGAGCCGGCGGTGGCGCTGATTCCGTTGCTCAGCGAGCAGGGCCTGCATTGTTTGCCGGTGATGGACGGCGAGGCGCTGGTGGGGGTTATTACCCAGACTGATTTGATTGCCGGGCTCAAGCGACAGTTGTTGAGTGAGGTGGCGCGCTCAGATCACCGGATCCCAGCGCTGTGACCAGTCACTCTCACCGGCCACCACTTCGCGCAGCACCCTGAACGCCTGCTGCAATGCCTCGCTGTCGCGCTCGCGGGCATACACCAGGTAGGTGGGGTAGGTGAACTCCGGTGCTTGCGGCACGCGTTCGAATACGCCGCTGTCCAGGTATGCCTGCACTACGCGGGTCCGGAAGTAGCCGCTGCCGCCGTGTTCGAGGATGTACTGCAGCGCCAGCGGTCCGAGGTTGAAGCTCAGTGCCGGGCGCGCGCATTCGGGCAGGGCGGCGTCGTGGCGGCGGCGGAAGGCCTGGCCCCAGTCGATGTACACGTAGGGCTCGGGTTTGTCCTTGCGGCGGATCCGGATGAGCTTTTCTTCCATCAACTGCTCCACCTGCAGGCCCGGGCCGTAGGTGGGCTGGTAGACCAGCACGGCATCGAGCACGCCCATTTCCACTTTGTGCAGCAAGGATTCGCCGTCGCTGACTTCGCTACGAATGGCGTGGCCGGGCATTTCCCGGTGCAGGGCGCTGACCCAGCCAAGCACCATGGGGTTGCCGAGGCTGACTTCGCCGCCGATGTGCAGCACCTGGTGGCAGCCTTCGGGCAAGGGCAGGTCGCGGCGCGCGGCTTCCCAGGTTTGCACCAGCTGGTTGGCGTAAACCACGAAGGCCTCGCCGTCGGCGGTGAGGCTGGCGCCGCTGCGGCTGCGGATGAACAGCTGGCAGGCGAGTTGCTGTTCGAGCTTTTGTACCCGGGCGGTGATGGCCGTCTGGGTCACGTGCAGGCGCTCGGCGGCGGACACCAGGCTGCCGGTGCGAACGATTTCAAGGAAGGTGCGGGCCAGCTCGATATCCATGGGGGCAGCCTGGTTCTGGGGTGGCTTATTCTAGTGGTATTGCACCGGTTTGGGGCGAGACAAGTACTAGGCACTAGATCGCGGGACAAGCCCGCTCCTGCATCCAGGAATGGCCACGCGGTGGGTGGACTTGACCTCGCGCAGGGCCAGGCTCGACTGGATCGAGGCAATGCCCAGTTGTCGGCGCAGCACCTGCTCGATGAAGTCGCTGTAGGCGTCCAGGTCGGTGGCCAGTACTTGCAGCAGGTAGTCGGCATCGCCGGTGATCTTGTGGCAGGCGATCACCTCCGGCAGTTGCAGTACCACCGCTTCGAAATCATCCGGCGCCTGGTCGCTGTGGGTGGCGAAACGGACCTGGACGAAGGCCATGATTTCCAGACCCAGCAAACGCCGGTCGAGGTTGGCCTGGTAGTCCTTGATCACGCCTTCTTCTTCCAGACGCCTGCGCCTGCGCCAGCAGGGGGTGAGGCTCAATGACAAGCGCTCGCTGAGTTCGGCGTTGGACATGCTCGCGTCCGCCTGGAGCAAGGCGAGGATGGCGCGGTCGGTGTCGTCTAGGGTGACGCTTCTGGATGATTTTTTCGCCATGGCTGCCTCAAGGGGATAATTCGCCTCAAAACGCTAACACGACGAGAAGATAAAGCAAAAAAAGATCAGTGCCGTCGGAATAGGCTATTTGCACACCCACTGATCAAGGCACCTGCGCCATGCTGACCATCTTCAGCCCCGACCACCGCCTGCACCACGGCACCGAACTCAAGGACGGGGTGCTCAAACCTTCGTTCGAACAACCCAGCCGCGCCGATACCGTGTGCGAACGGGTCAGGCTCACTGGCCTGGGCGATGTCGTCTCGCCGCGCGCGTTCGACCGCGCCTGTTACGTCGCAGCGCATAGCGAGCGTTATGTCGCCTTTCTCGAAAATGCCTGGAGCGAATGGACCGCCATCGGTCGCAGCCACGACGCCTTGCCGCTGGTGTGGCCGGTGCGTGATCTGGCCAACGACCGGGTACCGGCGTTCATCGACGGCAAGCTGGGTTTTTTCGCCATGGATGCCGGCGCACCGATTACCGCCACTACCTGGCAGGCGGTGAAAACCAGCGCCGACCTGGCCCTGACCGGCCTGGCCCTGATCAACGAAGGCCAGCACAGCGCCTTTGCCCTGTGCCGGCCACCGGGGCACCACGCCGCACGGGAATACATGGGCGGCTACTGCTATCTGAACAACGCCGCCATCGCCGCCCAGCATAGCCTGACCCTCGGCGCCAAACGGGTGGCGGTGTTGGATGTGGACTTTCACCACGGCAACGGCACGCAGAACATTTTCTATGCACGCAGCGATGTGCTGTTCGCCTCGATCCATGGCGATCCGGCGGTGTCGTACCCGTATTTTTCCGGCGCGACCAGTGAACGAGGTAGCGGCGCAGGCGAAGGCTTCAACCTCAACTATCCGTTGGCCAAAGGCACCCGCTGGTCCGCCTATCAGCAGGCGCTGGAAGATGCCTGCCAGCGCCTGCGCGCCTATGCCCCCGAGCTGCTGGTGATTTCCCTCGGCGTCGACACCTTCAAGGACGACCCCATCAGCCATTTTTTGCTGGAAAGCGAGGACTACTTCGCCATGGGTGCAGCCATCGCCAAAGTCGGGGTGCCGACGCTGTTCGTGATGGAGGGCGGTTACATGGTTGATGAAATCGGCATCAATGCGGTGAACGTGCTGCAGGGCTTCGAAGGCGCTTGCGCCTGAACAACAAAAAAAGATTGCTTCCTTACTGCCTCGACTCGACAACAAAAACCAAGAGATTGAGCTATGAAACCAGTGACCCACGGCCCCCGGCACAGGGGGCTGCAGCGCACCCTGAGCAACCGCCACATTCAGTTGATTTCCCTCGGTGGCGCCATCGGCACCGGGCTGTTCATGGGCTCGGGCAAGGTCATCGCCTTGTCCGGCACCTCGATTCTGCTGATTTACATGATCATCGGATTCTTTCTGTATTTCGTCATGCGGGCGATGGGCGAGTTGCTGCTGTCGGACCTGAAGTTCAAGTCGTTCGCCGATTTTGCCGGCGCTTACATCGGCCCGCGGGCGGCGTTCTTTCTCGGCTGGTCGTACTGGCTGAGCTGGTGCGTGGCGGTGGTGGGCGATGCGGTGGTGGTCGGCGGTTTCTTCCAGCACTGGTACCCGGATCTACCGGCCTGGATACCGGCAGTCGGCATGATGCTGACCTTGTTCGCCCTCAACGTACTGACAGTGAAGCTGTTCGGTGAGGTGGAATTCTGGTTCGCGATCATCAAGATCATCGCCGTGCTGACGCTGATTGGCGTGAGTGTGGTGCTGGTGGCGACCTCGTTTGTTTCGCCCACCGGGGTGACGGCGTCGCTGGGGCATCTGTTCCGGGCCGAGGCAGCGTTCCCGCATGGCATCAGCGGCTTTTTCGCGGGTTTCCAGATCGCGATTTTCTCCTTTGCCGGTACCGAGCTGATCGGTACCACGGCAGCAGAAACCAGGTCGCCGGAGCAGGTACTGCCCAAGGCGATCAATGCCATCCCGATCCGTATCATCCTGTTTTATGTGGTGTCGCTGGCGTGCATTATTGCGGTGACGTCATATGCCCATGTGTCGCCGAACAAGAGCCCGTTTGTGGAGTTGTTTCTGGTTGCGGGGTTTCCCGCGGCGGCAGGGATCGTCAACTTCGTGGTGCTGACCTCGGCGGCCTCGTCGGCCAACAGCGGGGTGTTCTCCACCAGCCGGATGTTGTTCGGCCTGGCCGGTCAGGGCAATGCGCCGGGGGTGTTCAAGCGTCTTTCCGGTAATAGCGTGCCGCTGGCGAGCCTGGGCTTTTCGACGCTGTTGATGTTGTTCGGGGTGATGCTGCTGTTCATCTTCCCGGAGGTGATGACGGTGTTCACTATCGTCTCGACCATCTCGGCGATCCTGGTGATTTTTACCTGGTCGACGATTCTGGTCGCCTACCTGTGCTATCGCCGCGCACGGCCGGATCTGCATGCGCGCTCGATCTACAAGATGCCCGGCGGGGTGGTGATGGCCTGGGTGGCGTTGGGGTTCCTGCTGTTTGTGCTGTCGTTGCTGGCACTGAAGCCGGACACCCGCTTGGCGTTGTGTGTGATGCCGTTGTGGTTTGTCGGGTTGGCGCTGGCGTATTGGCGGGTGCAGGGCAGGGGTGTGGTGGTTCGTGCGTAATCGCGGGGCAAGCCCGCTCCCACACGACCTGTGGGAGCGGGCTTGCCCCGCGATGCTGTCAGTCAGTAACGAATCATCACCGACTTGAGCTCGGTATAGTCCTCGATAAACGCGCCACCAAACTCCCGTCCAATCCCCGACGCCTTCACTCCGCCAAACGGCACCGCCGGGTCCAGCAGGGTATGCATGTTCACCCACACCGTGCCGGCCTGCACCTGCGGTACCAGGCGCAAGGCCTTGCTCAGGTCGTTGGTCCACAGGCTGGCGCTCAGGCCATAGGGGCTGTCGTTCATCAGCGCGATCAGTTGCTCTTCATCGTCGTAGGGCAGGAAAGTCGCCACCGGGCCGAAGGTCTCTTCATTGAGCAGGCTGTCGTTCACCGAATTGGCCAGGATCACCGTCGGCTCCACGTAGCACCCCGGGCCTTCGAGCAAGCGGCCGCCATGAATGATCTGGCTGTTCTCGCTGCGTGCCTTGGCAAACAACGCGCCGAGTCTGGCCTGGTGCTGCTTGTTGCTTACCGGGCCGAATTCGCTGGTTTCATCCAGCGGCGAGCCGATCTTCAACTTTGCCAGGCGCTCGCTCAAGGCCCCGGTCACCGCCTCGATCTGCGAGCGATGCACATAGAAGCGCTCGGCTGCCGCGCAGATCTGCCCGGAATGCAAAAAGCCCGCTTCGATGATGCCGTCTACTGCTTTGCTCAAGGCTACATCGCGGAGGAACCCGGCCGCGTTCTTGCCGCCCAGTTCCAGGGTGGTGCGGGTCAGGTTGGCGGCCATGGCGCTCTGGCCGACGGCAAGGCCGGTGGGCACGGAGCCTGTGAACGAGACCTTGTCGGTGCCCGGGTGTTCGATCAGCGCCTTGCCGGCCATGCCGCCACCGGTCACCACATTCAACGCCCCTGCGGGCAGGCCGGCGTCAATGGCCAGTTCGGCAATGCGCAGGATGGTCAGCGGGGTGAATTCGCTGGGCTTGATGATGATGCTGCAACCGGTGACCAGTGCCGAGCCGAGCTTCCACAGGGCGATCATGGTCGAGAAGTTCCAGGGCACGATGCCGACTACCACGCCGACCGGCTCGCGCAGGGTGAAGGCGGTGTAGCGCTCGCCGCTGAACGAGGGCAGCGACGGGGTGAGGGTCTGGCCGCTGAGCTTGGTCGCCCAGCCGGCGTAGTAACGCAGGAAGTGCGCGGCCTGATCGACCTCGAAATTGCGCGAGATATTGATCAGCTTGCCCGACTGGCAAGTCTCCAGCTGCGCCAGCTCTTCCCGGTGTTGTTCGATGAGATCGGCGAGTTTCAGCAGCACGCTGGCACGCACGGCAGGGGCGGCCTGTGACCACTGGGCAAAGCCGCGACGGGAAGATGCGACGGCATCGTCGACAGTGTGCACGCAGGCTTCGGCCACACGGCTGATGACCTGGTCGCTGGCCGGGTCGATCACCTCAAGGTAGTGGGGATTGTCTGCAGGCTGCTGGCGACCGTCGATAAAGCTGCTGTGCTCACGTTGAAGAAACCCGCGCACCTGGGGCAAAAGGCTGATGTTGCTCATGGGACGAACCTCAAGGAAAAGCAAAGCCTCGACCCTAGCGCAGCCTACCCGCGCCGGCTTGACTGAGCCTGCCGCCGGCCATGCACCGGCCTGCCAGGTGCTTTGTAATCTGCAGGTTTTGCCCGTAGGCTGCGGCATCCGCCTGTGCAGGAGCGCCCCTTGAACCCGATTTTCGCTTCCCTGAGCATCGCCCACCTGCGTGCGCTGCAAAGCATGCTGCAACTGAAAAACCTCAGCCATGCCGCCGAGCGCCTGGGCAGCAGCCAGTCGGTGCTCAGCCGTCAGCTGGCACATATGCGCGAGGCGTTCGACGATCCGCTGCTGGTGCGTCAGGGCCGCGGCTATGTGTTGAGCGAACGCGGCGAAAGCCTGCTCGTGCCGCTGGGCCAGGTGCTGGCCGAGCTTGAGGCCTTGCGCCAACCGCAGGCCTTCGACCCCCAACGCTGCGAGCGGCGCTTTTGCCTGGCGGCCTCGGACTATATCGCCGAGCACATGCTGCCATTGTTGGTCAGCACCCTGGAGCTCGAAGCGCCGGGGGTGTCTATCGAGTACCGCACCTGGCAGCCGGGGCAGTATGAACTGCTCGCCAGTGGCGAAGTCGACCTGGCCACTACGCTGTTCGACGACGCCCCGGCCAACCTCCACGGGCGTATGCTCGGTGAAGACCGCGCCGTGTGCCTGATGCACCGCGAGCACCCATTGGCGAGCAAAACCGAACTGACCCAGGACGATTACCGGGCCTGGAACCATGTGCGCATTTCCGGCGGTGGCGACAAGGACAGCTTTATCGACCGCCACCTGCGCGAGCAGGGCCTGAGCCGGCGCATCAGTCTGCAGGTGCCGTTCTACTCGGCGGCGGTGCAGGTGGTCGGCAGCAGCCAGGCGCTGGTCACCGTGCCCGAGCACATCGCCCGCCAGCTCAGCCGCTTGCACCCGTTGACCTGGCGGCCGCTGGCTTTTGTCGAGCACACCCAGCGCTACTGGGTGGTCTGGCATCAACGCCTGCACGCCTCGGCCGAGCACCGCTGGTTGCGCAACCTGGTGTTCGAGCAGTGGCAGCGGTCACAGTTCGGCGTGCACGGCGGCCATGCGCATTCGCCATAGCAGCTATGCGCCGGGCGGCGTTTTTTGTCGGTTGGCCAGGGCCTAGACTCAGGCCCACTTACCGACAACAACAGGAGCCGCTGCATGAGCCCGGAAGAATTTCGCAAACATGGCCACCAACTGATCGACCTGATCGCCGACTACCGCCAGGGTGTCGGCGAATTGCCGGTCATGGCCCAGGTTGAGCCCGGTTACCTCAAGGCGGCATTGCCAACCTCGGCGCCGGCTCAGGGTGAGCCGTTCGAGCAGATCCTCAAGGACGTCGACCAACTGGTCATGCCCGGCCTGTCCCACTGGCAGCATCCGGATTTTTTCGGTTACTTCCCCTCCAACGGCACCTTGTCGTCGGTGCTCGGCGATTTCCTCAGCACCGGCCTTGGCGTACTCGGCCTGTCGTGGCAATCCAGCCCGGCGTTGAGCGAACTGGAAGAAACCACCGTCGACTGGCTGCGGCAGATGGTCGGCCTGTCGGATCAGTGGAGCGGGGTGATCCAGGATACCGCCTCCACCAGTACCCTGGTGGCGCTGATCAGCGCCCGCGAGCGCAGTAGCGATTACGCCCTGGCCAAGGGCGGCCTGCAAGGGCAGGGCAAGCCGTTGATGATCTACACCAGCGCCCAGGCCCACAGCTCGGTGGACAAGGCCGCGCTGCTGGCAGGCTTTGGCAAGGACAACATCCGCTATATCGAAACCGATGAACACTTCGCCATGCGCCCGCAGGCACTGGCCGCGGCCATCGAAGAGGACCTGGCCAACGGCCTGCAGCCCTGCGCGGTGGTGGCAACCACCGGTACCACGACGACCACCGCCCTCGATCCACTGCAGCCAATCGGTGAGATCGCGCGTCAGTTTGGCCTGTGGCTGCACGTCGATTCGGCCATGGCCGGTTCCGCGATGATCCTTCCGGAATGCCGCTGGATGTGGGATGGCATCGAACAGGCCGATTCCATCGTGGTCAACGCGCATAAGTGGCTGGGCGTGGCCTTTGATTGCTCGCTGTATTTCGTCCGTGATCCGCAGCACCTGATCCGGGTCATGAGCACCAACCCCAGCTACTTGCAGTCGGCGGTCGACAGCAAGGTCAAGAACCTGCGCGACTGGGGCATTCCGTTGGGGCGGCGCTTCCGTGCCTTGAAACTGTGGTTCATGCTGCGCAGCGAAGGCATCGAGAATCTGCAGCAGCGCTTGCGCCGCGACCTGGACAATGCCCAATGGCTGGCCGAGCAGGTGCGTAATGCCCAGGGCTGGGAATTGCTGGCGCCGGTGCAGTTGCAGACCCTGTGCATTCGCCATCGGGGTGATGGCCTGGAAGGTGAGGCGCTGGATGCGCATACCCGCCGTTGGGCTGATCGGCTCAATGCGTCAGGGGTGGCCTATGTCACCCCGGCGACCTTGAATGGCCGCTGGATGGTACGGGTGTCGGTGGGGGCGTTGCCGACCGAGCGTGAGCATGTGGCTGAGCTTTGGCGGAATTTGCAGCAGGTGGTTCAAGGGTAACCTTCAGGGCCCAATCGCTGGCAAGCCAGCTCCCACAGGGGCCGGTGCATGCTGACCCTGTGGGAGCTGGCTTGCCAGCGATGAGGCCCTTGAACCCACAAAAAACGCTATGAAAAGTACAATCTTGCCTGTGGAAGTTGCATTTTCCCCCTGAGCCAAGCCTCCCATACTGGCCCCTGCATCCGCTGCCACCTGCCACTTCGCAGGCCTCGGCGGACATCCAATAATAAGCAGGGCCCCTCATGAAAAAGCCAAATCCGCTGCTCGAAGACCTCCGTTCGATTCTGCCCACCATCGCCACCAATGCCGCCCGTGCCGAGCAAGACCGCAAGGTTCCGGCCGAAAACATTGCCCTGCTCAAAAGCATCGGCCTGCACCGCGCCTTCCTGCCTAAACCCTATGGCGGCCTGGAAATTTCCCTGCCGCAATTTGCCGACTGCATCGCCTTGCTCGCCGGCGCGTGCGCCAGTACCGCCTGGGCCATGAGCCTGCTGTGTACCCACAGCCATCAGCTGGCGATGTTCCCGGCCAAGCTCCAGGACGAAATCTGGGGCGACAACCCCGACGCCACCGCCAGCAGCAGTATCGCCCCGTTCGGCAAGGTCGAGGAGGTCGAGGGCGGTGTGCTGTTCAGCGGCGAGATGGGTTGGAGCAGCGGCAGCGACCATGCCGAGTGGGCCATTGTCGGCTGCCGTCGGGTCAACGCCGAAGGCAGCCAGGATTACTGCTTCGCCGTGCTGCCGCGCAGCGATTACGAGATTCGTGACGACTGGTTCGCCGCCGGCATGAAAGGCAGCGGCACCAAGACCCTGGTGATCGACAAGGTGTTCGTCCCCGAGCACCGCATCCAGAAAGCCAAGGACATGATGGAAGGCAAGTCGGCAGGCTTTGGCCTGTACCCGGACAGCAAGGTGTTCTACTCGCCGTACCGGCCGTATTTCGCCAGTGGCTTTTCGACCGTCAGCCTCGGCATTGCCGAGCGCATGCTTGAAGCCTTCCGCGAAAAGACCAAGAACCGTGTGCGCGCCTACACCGGGGTCAATGTCGGTGCCGCCACCCCCGCACTGATGCGCCTGGCCGAATCCACCCACCAGGTTGCCGCCGCCCGCGCGTTTCTGGAAAAAACCTGGCAGGAACACGCCGAGCACAGCGAGCGTCACCAATATCCGACGCGCGAGACCCTGGCGTTCTGGCGCACCAACCAGGGCTATGCGGTGAAGATGTGCATCCAGGCGGTCGACCGGTTGTTCGAAGCCGCTGGCGGCACCGCCTGGTTCGACAGCAACGAGATGCAGCGGCTGTGGCGCGATGCACACATGACCGGCGCCCATGCCTACACCGACTACGACGTTTGCGCACAGATCCTCGGCCGCGAACTGATGGGCCTGGAGCCCGATCCGAGCATGGTCTGAAGTACACCGCCAATAACAACAATGACGGCTGCCGCTCTAGGCAGCCGGGGAGTCTTGCATGTCTACTGCAACCGCAACGGCCTTCGACAGCCGCGCCTTTCGCCGCGCCCTGGGCAATTTCGCCACTGGCGTTACCGTGGTCACCGCCGCCGACCCGCAGGGCAATCTGGTCGGGGTCACTGCCAACAGCTTCAACTCGGTGTCCCTCGACCCGCCGCTGATTCTCTGGAGCCTCGATAAGCGCTCCAGCAGCCTGGCGGTGTTCGAGGCGGCCAGCCATTTTGCGGTGAACGTTCTCGCCGCCGACCAGATCGATCTGTCCAATAACTTCGCCAAGCCCAAGGACGATCGCTTTGCCGGCATCCGCTATCAGGCCGGCGAGGGCGGGGCGCCGATCCTGGCGGATTGCTCGGCGTGCTTCCAGTGTGAAACCCACCAGATCCTCGATGGCGGCGATCACTGGATCATGCTCGGCAAGGTGCTGGCCTTCGATGATTGCGGCCGTTCACCGTTGCTCTATCACCAGGGTGCCTATTCCATGGTGCTGCCGCACACCCGCATGACCCGCCGTGAAGAAGGCCAGCCGCCGAGCAGCCATTTCCAGGGGCGCCTGAGCCACAACCTCTACTACCTGATGACCCAGGCCCTGCGCGCCTACCAGGCCAGCTACCAGCCGCGGCAGCTGTCCAGTGGCCTGCGCACCAGCGAGGCGCGGATGCTCATGGTGCTGGAGAACGACGCCGGGCTGAACCTGGCCGAGCTGCAGCGCGAAGTGGCCATGCCGGCGCGGGAAA
Source organism: Pseudomonas sp. JV241A (assembly GCF_900275665.1). Classification (NCBI taxonomy): domain Bacteria; kingdom Pseudomonadati; phylum Pseudomonadota; class Gammaproteobacteria; order Pseudomonadales; family Pseudomonadaceae; genus Pseudomonas; species Pseudomonas sp. JV241A. The sequence goes on along the minus strand of NZ_OPYO01000014.1, from coordinate 14,178 downwards.
TCGACGAGGCGGTGGCCAACCTCAAGCGCAAGGGCCTGGTGTGCGACAGCGAAGCGGCCGGGCATGTGCGCCTGACCATCGCCGGCATCGACCAGACCGAGGGCCTGTGGAGTATCGCCCGCGAGCAGCAGGACAAGGTGTTCGGGACGTTCAGCGAGGAGCAGATTGCGACCTTCAAGACCGTGCTGCAGGCGGTGATTCGCAGCTGTTGAGGTTTGATCGCGGGGCAAGCCCGCTCCTGCAGGAGCGCTTGCGTCGCGATGCTTTTATATTTCTCCTTAAATTGTTATGTTATTACATATATTTTAAGGAGCCCCCATGAACTACCCCGTAGGAAGGTTATCCCTGGGCCTGTCCGCCTCGCTGCTCGCCCTGCCAGCCGTTGCCGCCGACGCCGTAGTACTCGATGCCCTCAACGTCAACGAGCGCCATTACGAAGAAACTGCGACCGGGCCGGTGCAGGGCTATCGCGCAAGCCGCTCGAGCACCGCGACCAAAACGGACACTGACATCCGCGACACCCCGCAAAGCATTGCCGTGGTGCCCAGCCAAGTGCTCGAGGACCTGAATAGCACGCGCATCGACCGCGCCCTGGACTTTGCCGGCGGTGTCAGCCGGCAGAACAACTTTGGTGGCCTGACCTTCCTCAACTACAGCGTGCGCGGCTTTACCACCGGCGAGTTGTACAAGAACGGCTTTGCCGTCAATCGCGGTAGCTACAGCGCCCCGGATACCTCCAACATCGAACGCATCGAAGTGCTCAAGGGCCCGGCGGCCAGTTTGTATGGGCGCGGCGATCCGGGTGGGCTGGTGAACATCGTCACCAAGCGCCCGCAAGCCGAAGCCTTTACCCAGTTCAAGGCCAGCGCCGGCAGTTGGGACCGCTACCGCAGCAGCCTGGACGTGAATACGCCGCTGAGTGAAGACGGCCGGGTGCTGTCGCGGGTGAACATGGCGGTGGAGGATAACGGCAGCTTCCGTGATTACGTCGGCAGTGAGCGGCGCATCGTCAGCCCGTCGCTGAGCTGGCAGTTGAGCCCCGAGACCCTGCTGTCGATCGACACCGAGTTCTCGCGCACCGAGTCGGTGTTCGACCGTGGTATCCCGGCGGTCAACAATGAGCTGGGCTCGGTCAGCCGTTCGACCTTTCTGGGCGAGCCCAACGACGGGCGCATTCGCAACGACAACCAGACCCTCGACCTGACCCTGGAACACCACCTCAACGACAGCTGGAAGCTGCGCCTGGCCAATCACTACACCCAGGGCCGGCTCAAGGGCAACAGCTCGGAACCATCGCGGGTGGTCGGTACCACCATCAGCCGGTTCTACCGGGAGCGCGATTTCGAGTGGAACGACAACATTACCCAGGCTGAGCTGCATGGCCAGTTCCAGTTTGCCGGCTGGGAGCACCAGAGCCTGATCGGCCTGGAATACGAGAACTACCGCAACAGCCAGAAGTACCCGCAAAGCGCCACCTCGCTCGGCTATGGCCTGGACATCTACAACCCGGCGTACGGTCAGGCAAAACCGCCGCTGATCAACCCCAATGACTTCTTCGAGCGCACCGAAAGCTATGCCCTCAACCTGCAGGACCAGATCGCCTTTACCGACCGTTTGCGCGGCCTGGTGGGCGTGCGTCTGGAGCACATCGAGCAGACCGCGCAAAACCGCACTACACAACTGAGCAACAGCCAGGAAAAAGACGTTGCCACGCCGCGTGTCGGCCTGCTGTACCAACTGACGCCAGAAGTTGGCGTGTTCGCCAATGCCTCGACCTCGTTCAAGCCCAACAGCATCGGTACCCGGGGCCAGATCTACAAACCGGAAAAAGGCCTGGGTTATGAAACCGGGCTCAAGCTGGATCTGTTCGACAGCCGCCTGGGGGCGACCATCGCGCTGTTCCAGATCGACAAGGAAAACGTCATCACCACCGATGCCTTCGGTGACAGCATCGCCGCCGGCAAGGCGCGCAGTCAGGGTGTCGACCTGCAGTTCAGCGGCCAGCTCAGCGACGCCGTGCGCGTGATCGGCGCCTATGCCTATATCGATGCCGAAGTGACCAAGGGCGATGCCGCCTTGCCCAAAGGCAGCGACCTGCTGGGCATCCCGCAGCACAGCGGCAGCCTGATGGCGGTGTATGAGTTCCAGAGCGGTCCATTGCTCGGCTCGGATTTCGGCGCGGCGGCCAACTACGTGGGCGAGCGTTCAGGCCAGGCCGGCAGTAGCTTCCGTCTGCCAAGCTACAGCACTGTCGACCTGCTGGCCCACTACAAGGTCAGTGAGCAGGCAACCATCGGCCTGAACCTGAATAACCTGTTCGACCGCAAGTACTACGAACGCGGCTACAACGCGGCGTGGAACCTGCCGGGTGAGCCGCGCAACGTCATGGTCAGCCTGAGCCTGGCGCTGTAAGCCGACGGTGCTTTATTGCACGCACCACCAGCGCGGCAGCTGGTCGTTGAACGAGTGAGTTATCGGTGCCAGGGCCTGGTGCTGGTTGCTGTCGAAGCTGCCCAGCAGCAGGGCCACCGTTGGCTGATCATCGATGGCACCCAGCGAGCTGCCGCAGCTGGGGCAGAAGGCCCGGCTGGAATAGTCCGAGGAGCGAAAAGTTGCCGGCGCTGCGCCGGGGCCGGTCCAGCGTATTTGCTCGCGGGCAAACTCAACCCAGGTGGCCGTCAGCGCGCCCGTATGGCGCTGGCACCACTTGCACGAGCAGCAATGGGGGTTTAGTGCCGGGCCCGTGGCTTCAAAGCGGATCGCCCCGCACAGGCAGCCACCGCTGTAGGTTGCAACGTCCATTGTTTCGTCTCCGGGCTAGTTGCCTACGGGGGTGCACAGCTCCACCAGGGTGCCATCGGGGCAGCGCACATACGACAGTGTTTGCCCCCATGGCTTGGCTTCAGGTGTTTTCAGCTCGACGGCGCCCGCCGCCACGGCGCGGGCATGGGCGGCTGCGACGTCGTCGGTGACCAGGGCGATTTCCATGCCCAGTGGTTTTGGCGATTCGCTGGCCGCCAGCACGCCGCCCGGAAAGTGGCTGTTACCCAGTGCCAGGGCGGCGAAAGCGAGGGTGGTGGCGCCGGTGTCCAGCTCGCCATAGTCGCCCGACTCGTGCAGAAACCGCCGGCTCAGGCCGAAGGCCTGTTCGAAGAACGTCAGCGAGGCAGCGACATCCGGGACGTAGACGATGGTGTATCCGAGTTTCATCAATGCTTCCTTGATTGAAGAGGGCGTGGGCGGTTTATACCGTACTTGCCGGATGCTTGGGTACATCGCTATGGTTGCGTCTGCAATGGAGAGCCATGATGACTGATCCGATTGAACTCAATCGCCGCAACTGGGATGAGCGTGCGCCACTGCACGCCGCATCCACCGACTATGAAGTGGAAAAATTCGTCGCAGACCCCGCACACCTTTCCGAAGTGGTGCGTTTCGACCTGCCGCGCCTGGGTGATATCCAGGGCCTGCGCGCTGTGCACCTGCAGTGTCATATCGGTACCGACACCTTGTCGCTATCGCGCCTGGGCGCCGAAGTCAGCGGGCTGGATTTCTCTTCGCAGTCTCTGGCCCAGGCGCGGGCTTTGGCTGAACGCTGTGGGGCAAGGATTGATTACGTCGAGGCGGATGTGTATGCCGCTGACCGGGTGCTGGCACCCAATTCTTTCGACCTGGTATACACCGGTATCGGCGCGCTGATCTGGCTGCCGAGCATCGAGCGCTGGGCGCGTACCGTGGCGGCCTTGCTCAAGCCGGGTGGACGGCTGTTCCTGCGCGAAGGTCATCCGATGCTGCTGGCGGTGAACGAGGACTATCAGGACAAACTGGTCATCGAGTACCCGTACTTCGAGCGCGAGGCGCCAACGGTGTGGGACAGCGGCGAGACTTATGTCGAGACCGACAGATTGCTGGAGCAGACTGTCACCCATGAGTGGAACCATGGCCTGGGCGAGATCATCAGCGCCTTGCTCAAGCATGGGCTGCAGATCACCGCGTTGGTGGAGCATGACAGCATTCCCTGGGAGGCGTTGCCGGGACAGATGAGTACAGACGCAGCAGGTGAGTGGTCGCTGGACAAGGATCGCTGGCGCTTGCCGTTGAGTTATACCCTGCAGGCGGTCAAGCAGGGCTAACGGCTGTGGACCTTGAGGGCCTCATCGCCGGCAAGACCGGCTCCCACAATGGCTTGGTAGACGCCGATCTTGTGGGAGCTGGCCTTGCCAGCGATGAGGCCGGCAGCCTCATTGCGCTGCCGCCTTCGGCTTACGGGTTCGTTTACCCGCCGCAGTACCGCTCTTGCGCTTTTTCTTCCACGGCGTACCACTACGCCCCGCCGGAGTCGCCGGGCCGCTGATGGTCAGGCGCAGGCCGGCACAACGCTCGACCTGCTTGCTCATCCACGCCGACTGCTTGGCGACAAACTCTTCCAGGCTCATCTCGCCGCTTTGCACCATGTCCAGCGCCTGCTCCCAGATCGCCGTGGTGCCCGGGTCGGCAATCGCCCTTGGCACGGCATCGATCAGGCTGAAGGCCGCCGGGGTGGCACTCAGGGCCTTGCCGTGCTTGACCAGGTAACCGCGATCGAGCAGGCCCTGGATGATCCCCGCACGAGTAGCCTCAGTACCAATACCGGTGGTGTCCTTGAGCTTTTGCTTGAGGCGCGGGTCGTCCACCAGCTTGGCGACGTTCTTCATCGCCTTGATCAGGTCGCCTTCGGTGAATGGCTTGGGCGGCTGGGTCCAGAGGTCCTTGAGGTTGACCCCGGCCACCGTGCAATCCTGGCCTTCGTGCAGCAGCGGCAGCACCTGGGCTACCGGCGCTTCACGGCCTTTGGCCGGGGTCAGGGCTTCAGGCAGGGCGCGGCGCCAGCCCGGTTCGACAATTTGCTTGCCCACTGCACGCAAGGCAAAACCTGCGCAATCGAACTCGGCCTGGGTGCGGTCATATTCGTGGTTGGGCAGGAACTGCGCCAGGTAGCGGGCGCGGATCAGGGTATAGACCGCCTTGTGCTTGGCCGGCAAGCGCGACGGGTCGCTGGCGGCGGCCGTGGGGATAATGCCATGGTGGGCGCTGACCTTGGCGTCGTTCCAGGCCCTTGAACGGCGCTGGGGCTGCAGGTGCGGCTGCAAGGGCGCAAGGCTGGTATCCGCGCGCTGCAAGGCGGCGAGAATGGCCGGGGCCTCGCTGTGCTGGCTCAACGGCAGGTAGCCGCAGTCGCTGCGCGGGTAGGTGATCAGCTTGTGGGTTTCGTACAGGGCCTGGGCGATGTCCAGGGTCTCCTGGGCGCCGAGGCCGAACTTCTTCGAGCACAGCTCCTGCAGGGTGCCGAGGTCGAAGGGCAGCGGCGCTGCTTCGCGAACCCGTTCGGTGGCCACTTTCATCGCCCGGGCACTGCTGGCGGCACCGATGGCTGCGGCGGCCTGCTGGGCCAGGGCCTGGTTCAGGCAGCGGCCCTGATCGTCGCAGGCATCCTCGGGTGCCCGCCACTGTGCAGTGAACTGTTCGCCAGCGCTTTGCAACTGCACGTCGATGGCCCAGTAAGCCACCGGCACGAAATCGGCGATGCTGCGGTCGCGGTCAACCACCAGGCGCAACGTCGGTGTTTGCACCCGGCCCACCGGCAGTACGCCCTGGTAGCCGGACTGGCGGCCGAGCAGGGTGAACAGGCGGCTCATGTTCATACCGATCAGCCAGTCGGCCCGCGAGCGACCCAGGGCCGAATGGTAAAGGCTGAAGGTTTCGGTACCGGGCTTGAGCGCTGCCAGCGCCTTGCGGATGGAGGCGTCGTCCAGCGCCGACAGCCACAACCGGCTGATCGGCCCGCGATAGCGGCAATGCTCGACCAACTCGCGGGCGATCATCTCGCCTTCACGGTCGGCGTCGGTGGCGATCACCAGCTCGCGGGCTTCACCGAGCAGGCGTTTGACTGCCTTGAACTGGCTGGCGGTCTTGGGTTTGACCAGCATCTTCCACTTCTCGGGAATGATCGGCAGGTCGGCCAGCACCCAGCGCTTGTACCGAGCGTCGTAGCTGTCGGGTGGGGCGGTCTCGAGCAAATGGCCGATGCACCAGGTAACGGTAACGTCGGTGCCGACCCAGCAGCCGTCGCCGCGGCGGTTGGCACCGAGGACTTTGGCGATGTCTTTGGCCTGGGAGGGCTTTTCGCAGAGAAACAGGCGCATGCCGTTCGATCTATGGCTGGAAATGGCCATAGGATGCGCAGGATTGACAGGCATGGCAAGTTTTATCTGTATGGATATACAGCTCGATGTTGCCATCGATGACAACGAAAACTCCTCGCATTTGGCCAGCTTGCCCTCGACGTTGCCATGGACGGGCAATTTACCGTTGTGGCAGCGTTTGACCTTGCCCACGGGTGTGTCAACGGACGCTGTCGCCAGGGTTTTCTGCCACCTGCACAAGGATGTATGCCATGCCTGTTTTCGATTATCGCAACCTCGACAGCACCGCTTCCAAAGCCCTGTACAGCGACGCCATGGCGCTGAGCCTGTATGCCTACCACGGCATCGACAACGGCTTCGCCGTTGGCTACCAGCAGTACGGTTTCGGCCTCGGCTTGCCCGCCACCTTGATCAAGGCGTTGATTGGCGGCACCGACAGCCAGGGCGCGATCCCCGGTCTCCCCTGGAACCCCGACTCCGAAGCCCAGGCCCTGGCCGCAGTCAAGGCCGCAGGCTGGACGCCGATCAGCGCCCAGCAACTGGGCTATCAGGGCAGCACGGATTTTCGTGGCACCATCCATGGCGAAACCGCCGGCTACACCAGTGCCCAGGTCGAGATCCTCGGCAAGTATGACGCTGCTGGCCAGTTGAGCGGCCTGGGCATCGCCTTTCGCGGCACCAGCGGGCCGCGGGAAAACCTGATTGGCGACACCATCAGCGACGCCATCAACGACCTTATGGCCGCCATTGGCCCGGCTGACTATGCCAAGAACTACGCCGCCAATGCCTTCGGCAGGCTGTTCGAGGATGTCGCCAGATTCGCCAAGGCCAACGGCCTGAGCGGCACCGACATCACCGTCAGCGGCCACAGCCTTGGCGGCCTCGGCGTCAACAGCCTGGCCGAGCTCAGCAACGAAAAGTGGGGCGGTTTTTATAAAGATGCCCGTTATGTTGCTTTTGCTTCACCTACCCAGGCCAGCGACAGCAGCAAGGTGCTGAACATCGGCTACGAGAACGACCCGGTGTTCCGCGCCCTCAACGGCTCGAAAGCCGACTGGGCAACCTTCGGCGTACATGATGCCGCCAAGCCCTCGAGCACCGACAACATCGTCAACTTCAACGACCACTACGCCTCGGATGCCTGGAACCTGCTGCCGTATTCGATCGCCAACATCGTCACCTGGCTGTCGCATTTGCCCTCCGCTTACGGCGATGGCCTGGGCCGGGTGCTGAACTCGACATTCTATGAATGGACGGCGAAGGACTCGACCATCATCGTCAGCAACCTGTCCGACGTCACCCGTGGCTCGACCTGGGTCGAGGATCTGAACCGCAACGCCGAAACCCACAATGGCAGCACCTTTATCATCGGTTCCGAAGCCGGCGACCTGATTCAAGGCGGGCGTGGCAACGACTACCTCGAAGGGCGCGGCGGCAATGACACCTTCCGTGACGAAGGCGGCTACAACCTGATCGACGGCGGCGCCGGCCACGACACCTTGAAACTCGGGCAGGCGCTGGGCAACGTCGACATCGCCCGCGATGGCAATGGCACGCTGTACCTGCGCGACGCAGCGGGCGGCATCAGCCTGGTCAACCAGGTCGAGACCCTGGTCAGCAAGGAGTCCAGCCTGGTGTTCTTCAGCAAGGAAGTCAGCCACCAGATCGACCCGGCGGGGCTGCTGAGCAGCGGCAAGCTGCATGCCTACGCCGCCAGCCAGAGCGGCACGGCGGGCAATGACGGCCTGACCGCGAGCGCCCAGGGCGACTGGCTGTTTGGCCTCGATGGCAATGACCACCTGCAGGGTGGCCGTGGCAACGATGTGTTCGTCGGCGGCGCCGGTAATGATGTACTGGTGTCAGGCGGCGGCCGGGACACCTTCCTGTTCAGCGGCCATTTTGGCCAGGATCAGGTTCAGGGCTTTGGCGCTGATGACCGTCTGGTGTTCATGGGGGTTGATGGCGGCACCGCGCAAGCAGATTTTCGTCAGCACCTGAACCAGGTGGGCAACGATACCGTGCTGCATTTTGGTACTGACAGCGTGACCCTGGTGGGGGTATCGGCAGACAGCCTTGGCGCGGCGCAGGTCGTCATCGCCTGAACGATCCGGCGCCAGGCTTCATCGAAGTGTTGCGCTTGGCAAACAAACAGACTGGAGCTCGCGGTGATCAACGCCGCCTGCGGGTAGTCGCCGCAGCCTCGCGTGAGGCTGCGTAGTAGTCTGACTGCTTCACCCGCGGCTGGCCTCCAGCGCCTGGCTCAGGTCGGCAATGATGTCATCGCTGTGCTCGATGCCGATCGACAGGCGCACCATGTCCCGTGGTACACCGGCCCGTTCAAGCTCTTCGTCGTTGAGCTGGCGGTGGGTGGTGGAGGCGGGGTGGCAGGCCAGTGATTTGGCATCGCCAATATTGACCAGACGCACCACCAGCTGTAGCGCATCGATGAAACGCGCGCCAGCTTGCTGGCCGCCCTTGATCCCGAACGACAGGATCGAGGCCGGTTTGCCTTCGGTGTAGCGTCGGGCCAGTTCGTGTTCGGGATGATCGGGCAGGCCTGCGTACTTCACCCAGGCGACCTGCTCATGGTCTTGCAGGTAGCGGGCGACCTTCAGCGCATTCTCGGTGTGACGCTCCATGCGCAGGGCCAGCGTCTCCAGGCCTTGCAGAATAAGGAAGGCGTTGAATGGCGATAGCGCAGCCCCTGTATTGCGTAGCGGCACCACCCGGCAGCGGCCGATAAAGGCGGCAGGGCCAAAGGCTTCGGTGTAGGTCACGCCGTGGTAGGACGGGTCCGGGGTGTTGAGCAGGGCGAAGCGCTCTTTGTTTTCGGCCCAGGGGAACTTGCCCGAGTCAATGACGATGCCGCCGATGCTGGTGCCGTGGCCGCCGATGTACTTGGTCAGCGAGTGCACGACGATATCGGCGCCGTGTTCGAACGGGCGGCAGAGGATCGGCGTGGCGACGGTGTTGTCGACGATCAGCGGCACGCCATGGCGGTGCGCGGCATCGGCAAGGGCCTGCAGGTCGACGATATTGCCGGCCGGGTTGCCGATCGACTCGCAGAACACTGCCTTGGTGCGGCTGTCGATCAGCGCTTCGAGGGCGGCGATGTCGTCATGGGCGGCGAAGCGGGTCTGGATGCCGAAGCGCGGCAAGGTATGGGCCAGGAGGTTGTAGGTACCGCCGTAGAGCTTGGCCACCGAGACGATATTGTCGCCGGCTTCGGCCACGGTCTGGATCGCGTAGGTGATCGCCGCCATGCCCGAGGCCACGGCCAAGGCACCGACACCGCCTTCGAGCGCCGCCATGCGCTGCTCGAGCACGTCGTTGGTAGGGTTCATGATCCGGCTATAGATGTTGCCGGCGACTTTCAGGTCGAACAGATCGGCGCCGTGCTGGGTGTCGTCGAAAGCAAACGAGGTGGTCTGGTAGATCGGTACCGCGACGGCCTTGGTGGTCGGGTCGGGGCTGAAGCCCGCGTGGATGGCCAGGGTTTCCAGCTTCATGCAATCTTCCTTGAAAGTCGGGGGAGGGGCTAGAGCATGGAGCGGGTAGGGAGTGACGGTCAAGGCCCGTAGGAACGGGCTCAGTGTCCCAGTACAAATTCGCCCACGGCTTCGGCCAAACCTTCCGACAATGGCAAACGCGGATCGCTGTAAGCCATGAGATTGGCCAGCCGGTCACCCTCGGGCACATCCTTGAATACATGGTTGGCGCGCTCCAGCAAGACCAGCCGCGCCTTCGGCTGGCCCTGCTGCAAGGCCTTGGCATCGGCCGCCGTGATCTGCAAATCCTGACCTGCCTGGATGATCAGCACGGGCTGCTTCAGGGGGGCGATCAGTTGCGCCGGGTCGTGGGCCATTTCACTGCGGATCAGGCCTTGCACCTCCTGGCGCAGCAGCGGTTTGAGCTCATCGGGGATCTGTGAGTTCGACACCGTCTCGCCCGCCTCGAGGCGGCGGATGAGGGCTATTCCAGGCTCGACCAGTGGCGCGTTTTCAGGGTGGGCCTGGAGTTGCTCGACCAGGATCGTCGCGATTGGCCGCCCGGCACTGGCCGCCAGCACCAGGCCGCTGACATCGGGGTTGTCCCGGGCTGCGAGCATGGCAATCAGGCCGCCCTGGCTATGCCCCAGCAGCCACACCGGCGCCTGCGGCTGACGCTCGCGCAAGGCTGCGACCCAGGCGCGGACATCGCTGGCATAGTCGTCGATGGTCACCTGATCGGCATCGGCAACCGCCCCGGCACTATCACGCACGCCACGCTTGTCGATGCGCAGGCTGCTGATGCCTTGGGCAGCGAGGCTTTCGGCCAGTAATTTATAGGTGAAAGGGCGCAAACCTGCGCCCTTGTGGTTGCCATTACGGTCGGTGGCACCGGAACCCGGGATGATGACCACCACCGGCGCGGTACTCTGGGCCTTGAGCCAGGTTGCGCTCAGTGGGCCTTGAGGGCCAGGGATCTGCAGGGTCGCTTCCTCACCGGCCATGGCTACGCAGCACGGCAGGGCGACGATCAGGGCCAGGGCTTTGATCCATTGCATGGCGAGCAAGACTCCTGTCAGTGCGGATAATCATTCCATTATCGATAGGTGCTGCGCGTGGGGTTGTGAGGTTTTGTAAAACATAGACCTCAGCCTGCCTTACGCAAGGTCAGGTTGATCCGCCGGCCGCTTAGCAGCGGATGACTGCCCGGTTTGAGTGGCAGTACCCCATGAAAGCGCAGACGGTCTTCACCACCCCAAACCATCACATCGCCATGACGCAGGCCGATGCGCCGTGTCGATTCGCTGCGGGTATGCCCGCCGAACTGGAACACCGCTGGCAAGCCCAGCGACACAGAGACGATCGGCTGGCTGTAATCGCGCTCATCACGGTCCTGATGCAGGCTCAGGCGATTGCCGGGTTTATAGCAGTTGATCAGGCAAGCGTCCGGCCGGAAATCGGCAAAGCCTGCGGCCGAAGCGGCGAGGGCCGCCAGTTCGATGAATGCAGGTGGCAGCACGGGCCAGGGCTGCTGACTGAGCGGATCGACCGGGCTGTACCGATAGCCGCGACGGTCACTGATCCACCCCAGCGCCCCACAGTTGGTCAAACCCACGGCCATGTTCAGGCCGCCGGGGGTGAGCATATGCCGGAACGGCGCGTGGGCGATGATCTGGCGCAGCTCAGGCAGCAGCACGTCTACCCAGGCCAGGGCAAAACCGGGCAGCACCACCGCCTGTTTACCGATCCATTGTGGTTCGGCGGGGCTGGCGGGGTTGAACAGATCCAGTTCGGTTTGCATCATGATCGGCAATTCAGGCAGCGGGCAGGGTGTAGAGCCTGTATAGTAACGCGCTTTGGCAATGGGGGCTGTCACCCTGTTTGTTGCGGCCAAAGCCCGCACTTCGGGGCCCGTAGCGTCTCTCGAATAAAAAAATAAAACTTTTTGAATTCAAGGGGTTGCCAGGGCTGGGGAATGAGTACATAATTGCGTCCATCGAAAACGAGGCACGAAAAAAGCCTAGCGTTTTCAAGGGGATAGCGGTTTTAGCGAGTTGTTTCCTTAAAGAGTTGTATATGTTTGAGACCGCAGTATCAGGGTCTCGGGCATTTGAGGCCGAGTAGCAAAGTGGTTATGCTCCGGATTGCAAATCCGTCTACGCCGGTTCGATTCCGACCTCGGCCTCCATTATTGAAAGCCCCGCAGATTAACGTCTGCGGGGTTTTTCTTTGTGGGTCGGAAAAGTCGAGAGTTCCGAAACTTAAGGCATGGAGTTCCGAAACTTCAGCCTTTCGAGGGCTTGGCGATGGCCCCGACGCGACGGTAAACGCGCTCGGTGATTTCCTCTTTCGAGTGGCCGAGCAGCACGCTCGCATCGCTCAGATCGTTGATCTCGGATGCTGCCTTCGGTCGGATGTCCCTGAACTGGAACTGGGCTATTCGATTGGCAAGGTCAGGCTTCTTCTCCAGCTCTGCTTTCACCCTCGCGGCCTCGCGTGCGTCCGCCCACCGGTTGCGCAACATTGGCCAGCTCATCCGCTTGCCGTGCTCGTTCACGATGAAGAACGGGGACAAGTGCTCTCTGGTGCGCCGCATGATGCGCTCTAGCAGCAGCCCCAGGCTGTTCTTCAAATCATCCGCTTCCAGGACGATCCTCAATCGCTTGCCGGTCTTGCCTTGGCTGACCAGCAGGTAGATTCCTTCCATGTCGTCCTTCCGCATGGACAGCACGTCTGACGGCCGCTGGCCGGTCAGGTACGCCAGATCCATCGCATCCTTCAGCTCGTCAGGAGTAGGTGGTCTGCTGCCTTCTCGAAGTCCTCCTCGCGGTAGTTGCCCTCGGCGAGACCGCCACGGCACACGCGCCACACGCTGCGCTTGGGCTGGGCCTCGGCCGCCTTGATCTTCTCGGCCATCTTGTCGCGGGCGTAGCGCATCTGGTCCAGGGTCAATGTCTCAACCCACTGGTCCGTGCTGACTCGCATGGTGTGGCCCTGGTGACAGGTTATTTCAGGCATGACTCATCCTCGCCCGCCTATCGGCAGGCTTGAGTTGTTGTGGGGTGGAGGGCCTCGACGGTGCCGAATGTGAGCTTTAATTAAGCTCACACTTGGAGGAGCACAAGATGGGTGACTGGTCTGATTATTTTGAAGACTTTCCTGAAGAAAACCCTGCAAACGAAGTACGACAGCCAGGGCCTCTTGAGCGTGTTAAGTCTAAGCACATAGACACTGTCCGAAAAAACAGTTTGAAAGAGTGTAAGGAGGTTCAGAAGCTGCTGGACGAAGTCTTTGCTCGCAAAAAGGATGGCTCTTGATCCGGCTTGGTATCGACCTCATCACCTCCAGGCAGTCGCCATGGTGAAGGCTGACCTCTGTCATGGCCTCGGCCCCTTCCAGATCATCCAGGCCATGTAGAGCGGGGCGGCGATGGGTATGAACATCATGGCTCGATCCTCTTGAACTCGACGACCCAGACCCAGGGGTTGGCATTCCAGTCGCCGCCGGTTGAGTTCCACAGTTCGGCGAATGCGTCGAAAGCTGTGGTTACCGGGATGAATTCGTACATCGAGCGGGCAAGGCCCTCTTTGCAGATCTGGCCGATGGTGATGTGCTGCAGCGGTTCGATTCGAACCTCGGTGATCTCCAGCAGAATGCGGCTGGCCCAGCGGGGCATGTGAATGCTCGGACGCCAAGCGCCCTCGTACTGCAGGCTTTTGGTCTCCGGCTTCCAGTCGGCCTGATCAGGAATCTGCCACAGGCCATAATCCCCGACACTGCAGCTGCTCTGTAGATTCGTGCGGCCTGGCGCTCGTCGCCTTTCTGCACATGGTCATTCCAGTCAATACAGACGCCATCCTCGTTGCCGAGCAGTGCGAAGGTCTCGCGCACCCACAGACGATCACCGGGTAGGCCAAAAGGGCAAAGTTCGGCGTAATAGCTGGCGCTGTTCGGTGGACCTGGCCATCGGCCGGCAGCTCGTGGCATTCGCCCAGCTGGACGCCGTAGCCGATTTCCTTGAGTGACTGGGCATTGAGGGCGCGCCGGGTAACTGTCTTCCGACCATCCAGCACGGCGCGGACCATCGGCCCGTTGAACAAGATCGGGCATTCCTTTGCTTCAGGCATGACTTCGTCCTTGCCGCTATGGCGGCTGACTTTAAAGGGGGGGTTAAGTATCGGCGCGCGAGTAATGCGTGGTGCGATTTGCTGTGTTTATATACAGCCTTATTGCTTGCAAGAGGTTCCCACCAATGCTCCATGTAGTGGTCTAATGAAACCGGACACCCATTTAGGCGAGAATGCTCGCCAGAGAGAGGTGTCCGATGACCAAGCAACGTCGTTCCTTTACGCCCGAGTTCAAACGCGAAGCTGCCAGTCTGGTGCTCGACCAGGGCTACAGCCATATCGAAGCAGCCCGTTCGCTTGGGCTGGTGGAGTCGGCCCTGCGTCGATGGGTTAACCAGCTTCAGGAAGAGCGAAACGGTGTGACTCCGACCAGTAAAGCGC